>DKTP01000057.1 GCA_002473085.1 Anaerolineales bacterium UBA7227 | reverse complement strand
CCCGACAATATCCGCCCGACATGACCGCATGGAATTTGCACGCCTGACCACAACCGCATGGATTATCAACTCACCAAAAACGAAGAAAAGACGATCTATCCCATCCTCCCCTGGGTGGACTTCATGCGCTTCCTCGGCGCTTTCCTCGTCGTCCTGGCGCATGTGGACGTGTGGGGCGGCGGTCCCGACTGGGCGCAAAAACTCTACTACACCCTCTCCCGTAACGGCGTCCCGCTCTTCTTCATGATGAGCGGCTACCTCCTCCTCTCGAAGGAGGAAGATACCTGGACGTTCTTCAAAAAGCGCGCCGCAAAAATTCTGGTCCCCTTCCTGGTCTGGTCCATCCTCTACGACCTCATCTCCACCCACGGTTTCGCCGACACCGGCTTCACGCTGGACGCCGTCCTCAAGATGTTCATCCGCATCCTGCGCGGACCTCGGGCTGCGCATCTGTGGTTCTTCTACTCGCTCATCGGCCTCTACTTTTTCACGCCCATCCTGCGCCTCTTCGTCGCCAAAGCCAAAGAGTCGGACATCCTCTACTACATCGCGCTCTGGTTCCTCATCATGCCCCTCACGTTCCTCATGGAAGCGTTCACGCCCCTGAAGAGCGGATTCGAACTCTACTACGCCGCGGGCTACACCGGCTATTTTTTGCTGGGACTCTACCTCGGACGGCGACAGACCACGCCGCGTCTCCTCTGGACTGCGGCCGGCCTCTTCGTCTTCGGCTATCTCTACACCTTCGCCGTTTTCTACTTCGACCTGCCCCCGCAGGGAAACGAACTCGCCCTCCGCAGTTACCCCAGCCTCGACATCGTCCTGATGGCGATCGGCGCGTTCCTCCTCGTCAAAGCCGCGGGGGAACGACTCCCCTCGTGGCTGGCGCGACTCTCCAGCCTTATCAGTCCCAACGCCTTCGGCATCTACCTCGTCCACTCGATCCTGATGACGGGGATGGCGGCCGCGTGGACCTCGCTCGGATTCGCCCCCGGCGCGGGTCCCTCCATCCTCGTCATCCCGCTGGTAGCGGTCATCGCGTTCCTCGCCTCGTGGGGAGCGACCGCCCTGATGCGCAAGATCCCCGTCCTGCGCTGGACGGTTCCCTGACCGCGCCTTGAAATAGACCTCCGCAAAAGCGCGCAATGCCTTACGCAAGAGACACTTTTCAGGAGCTTCTGTTTTAGGCGCGGCACAACGTCAAATTAACGAAAAAAAGCGGGAGCCTTTCGACTCCCGCTTCTCATGTGCGCTTCCAGTCAGTTACTTGGCGGAGGCGGTCCCTGCCTGGGCGGCCTTGTTGGCGGCCTTCATCAGACGGGATTTGCGCCGCGCCGCGTTCTTCGCGTGGATGACGCCCCTTTCGGCGGCCGTATCGAGCGCGCTGATGGCGATCTTAACTTCGGCCTCAGACATGGTCTTGCGCGCGTTCTTGACGGCCGTGCGCGCCGCGCCGCGGTAGGTTCGGTTGCGCAGGCGTTTCTTTTCGTTCTGCTTGTTGCGTTTGATTTGAGACTTGATATTTGCCACAGGTGTTTCTCCAAATTTGATTCTTACGATAGCGAAGCGGGATTTTACGCGAGAAGCGCGGATTTGTCCAGCGCGTTTAAGGCGTATTTGTAGGCGCGGGGGTCAGGAAGGGCGGCGTCGCGGTAAACGTGACCGGCGTGGAAGTCGGCGGGCGGGTGGATGTGGGCGTGACCATGTTTACGGGGATCTTCAACGTGACGTAGGCGCTCAACGCGTTGGGGTCGTCGATCTTGTTGAGTTTCATGATCTCGTCCACGGAACTGTTGAACTTGGCCGCGATGCCTGCCAGCGTGTCGCCGGGCAACACCATGTATTCGAAGATCGTGCCGCGTGGAATGGTGGGAGGGATCGGCGTAGCCGTCGGCAGGCGCATGTCCGGGTTGGGGATCCAGATTACCTGGTTGGGGAAGATGATGCCTTTGTTGTCCGCAATGGCTGCGTTGAGTTGCAGGATGAGCGGGATGCCGTCCTCGGCCAGGCTGAATTTCTGGGCGATGGTTACGAGGTTGTCGCCATCCTGGATGGTGTATTGGAAAGGCGCCGACGGCGTGGGCGTATTCGTGACGGTGGGGGTGGGCGTCTCGGTCGGCGTGGAAGTCGCGGTGGCCGTGGCGGTGGGCGTGTTCGTGACGGTGGGAGTGGGCGTATCGGTGGCCAGCCAGTTGTTGATGGGCTTGCCCGGTCCGATGAGCGAACTCCCAATGAGGATCAATCCGAGCGCCACGACGACAACCGCGCCGATGACAAGCAGGTTGGGACTCGGCAAACGACGCCGTCGCCGGGGCGTAAGAGGCTTGAACGTAGATGGTCTTCCAGGTCTATTCATAGATCGTCATCCTTTTGGCCTCGGGCAGGGATCTCGCTCCCCGAAGCCGCCCCAATTCTACCTGAACTTGCTCGATTTATGAGGCCGGGATTCCCGTAACAGCCCGGCCTCTCATATTCATTTCATGTGTTCTTTCAGGAATTTCGCCGTGTATGAGTTTCTGGCCTTCATAATCTGCTCGGGCGTCCCCTCGGCGATCAGCTCGCCGCCGCGGCCGCCGCCCTCGGGACCGAGGTCAATGATCCAGTCGGCCACTTTGATAATGTCGAGGTTGTGCTCGATGATGAGGACGGAGTTCCCCGCGTCGACGAGGCGTTGCAACACCTCGATCAGTTTGTGAACGTCCGCGGCGTGGAGCCCGACGGAGGGTTCGTCCAGCACGTAGAGCGTACGTCCCGTGGCGCGGCGGGAGAGTTCCTTCGCCAGTTTCACGCGCTGCGCCTCGCCGCCCGAAAGCGTGGTCGCGGGCTGCCCGACGCGCGCGTAGCCGAGACCGACTTCCTGCAGCAGTTTGAGTTTGTTCACCATGTGGGGGAAGGCGGCGAACGTTTCCAGCGCGCGGTCAACCGTCATGCCCAGCACGTCCGCGATGGAATGTTCCTTGAAGCGGACTTGCAGCGTCTCGCGGTTGAAACGGCTGCCGTGGCACACGTCGCACGGCACGTACACGTCCGGCAGGAATTGCATTTCGATTCGCAGTTCCCCCTGTCCCTGGCAGGCCTCGCAGCGCCCGCCGTGGACGTTGAACGAGAAGCGGCCCGGCTTGTAGCCGCGCATCTTCGACTCGGGCAGTTCTGCGAACAACTTGCGCATCTCGTCCCACAGTCCCGTATAAGTGGCGGGATTGGAGCGCGGCGTGCGGCCGATCGGCGACTGGTCAATGTTGATGATCTTGTCGAGATGCTCGATGCCCTCGATGCGCGTATGTTCGCCGGGCTGCGTGCGCGCGCCCATTAATTTCCCGGCCAGCGCCTCGTAGAGGACGTCCGTCATCAGCGTGGACTTGCCCGAGCCGCTGACGCCCGTGATGCAGACCAACTTGCCGAGCGGGATCGTGACGTCAATATTTTTCAGGTTGTTCGCCCGCGCGCCGACGATCTTCAACTTCCTGCCGTTTCCCGTCCGCCTCTCGCGCGGGACGGCGACCTGTTTGCGCCCGGACAGGTACGCGCCCGTCAGCGACCTGGGGTGCGCGAGGATCTGCTTCGGCGTCCCCTCGGCGACGACGCGCCCGCCGTGTTCGCCCGCGGCGGGGCCGAGGTCCACGACCCAGTCCGAGGTCAGGATGGTGTCGCTGTCGTGTTCGACGACGAGGACCGTGTTGCCGAGGTCGCGCAGTCCCTTGAGCGTGTCGAGCAGGCGCGTGTTGTCGCGCGGATGGAGTCCGATGGAGGGTTCGTCCAGCACGTAGAGGACGCCGACGAGCCGCGAGCCCACCTGCGTCGCGAGGCGGATGCGTTGGGCCTCGCCGCCCGAGAGCGTCGCGGCGGAGCGGTTCAGCGTCAGGTAGTCGAGTCCCACGTTGACGAGGAAGGTCAGACGCTCGACGATTTCCTTTAAGATTCGCTCCGAGATGGCTTTCTGTCGGGACGTCAGTTTTTTGCCGAGTTTGGCCGCCCACTCCTGGGTTTGGATCACAGGCCAGCCCGTCACGTCAATGATGTTGGCGTCGTCCACAGTGACGGCGATGGCTTCGGGGCGCAGGCGTTTGCCGCCGCAGGTGGGACAGGGCTTGTTCGACATGAACTCGCTGACCTTGGCGCGGATGTATTCCGAGTTGGTGTCTTTGTAGCGGCGTTCGAGGTTGGTGATGACGCCCTCGAAAGCGCGCGAGAATTTGAACTCGTTGCCGCTGCTGTTGTGATAGGTCATCTGCACCTGCCGGCTGCCGGTGCCGTAAAGGATGATGTTGAGTTGTTCCTCGGTCAGGTCTTTGACGGGCTTGTTGAGGTCAATGCGATAGGCGCGCGCCGCGGCTTCGAGAGTCTGCCAGTAGTAGCCGCCTTCCTCTTTCGGCCCGCTCCACTCCATGCTGGCGATGGCGCCGTCCATGAGCGAACGGTCGCGGTCGGGGATGATGCGGTCGGGGTCAATTTCGAATTTTGTGCCGAGTCCCTGGCAGTCGGGACAGGCGCCGTGCGGCGTGTTGAACGAAAATGTGCGCGGCTCAATTTCAGGGATGGAGATGCCGTGTTCGGGACAGGCGAGGTGTTCGGAAAAATGGAGATCAGAGAGCGGAGGAGCAGAGAGCAGTCCCTTATCGCCCTTACTGTTCTCTGTTCTCTGTTCTCTATTCTCTACGATGTTCACCGTGACGTAGCCGTCGCCAAACTTCAGCGCCGTCTCCACCGAATCCGTCAGTCGCGTGCGGTTGGCTTTTTTCTCTTCCTTATCTTCGGGATGCGCGATGACGAGGCGATCCACCACCGCTTCGATGGTGTGGATCTTGTAGCGGTCGAGTTCGATCTCCTCGTCGAGGGAATGGACCGTCCCGTCCACGCGGGCGCGGACGAATCCCGCCTTGCGGATCTCCTCGAACACGGCCTGGTACGTCCCTTTGCGGGCGCGCACGACCGGGGCGAGGAGCAGGATGCGCGTCCCCTCGGGGAGCGACTCGATGGCGTCCA
Organism: Anaerolineales bacterium UBA7227; assembly: GCA_002473085.1. Lineage (GTDB taxonomy): Bacteria > Chloroflexota > Anaerolineae > Anaerolineales > Villigracilaceae > Denitrolinea > Denitrolinea symbiosum. The sequence continues at coordinate 25,817 of DKTP01000057.1, read as the reverse complement.
CGATCTCCTGCGCGGACTGCTTGACCACTTCGCGTCCGCAGATCGGACAGTGCGGAATCCCGACGCGCGCGAACAGCAGACGCAGGTAGTCGTAGATCTCGGTCACCGTGCCGACGGTGGAACGGGGGTTGTGGCTGGTGGATTTCTGGTCAATGCTGACGGCGGGGGAGAGACCCTCGATGTAGTCCACGTCGGGCTTCGCCATCTGACCGATGAACTGGCGCGCGTACGCCGAGAGCGACTCGACATAGCGGCGCTGTCCCTCGGCGAAGATGGTATCAAAGGCCAGCGAGGACTTGCCCGAACCCGAGAGTCCCGTGATGACGACAAACTTGTCGCGCGGAATCTCGACGGTGATATTTTTCAGGTTGTGGACGCGCGCGCCCACGACGCGAATGGAATTGGGTGACATGGGAAACCTTAATTCTGCCCGGAAAGCAATTTTGTATTATAGCACATTTGTTTCAGAAAGAAAAAATTTTTGGACGCCGCAGAAGGAGCGGATAATTGTCCGGGCTTTTTATTGCCAGGGCGCAAAGAAGCGGGCTTCGAGGGACCGTTTGTCGGCGGCAAACACAAATTTTTGGTCAAGGGGGAACTTCGTCTCGTCCTTCCCAATCCCCATCAGGGCGAAATCAGCAAGGATTTGCTGGCGCGCATTCTCCGGCAGGCCAATCTTACGCGGGAACAGTGGGAGAAATTATAGTCCGCTGTTTCCGCGATCCCGCGAACGACAAGAGCGGGGCGTTTACGGGATCTGTCCCAAATCCTGCAAAGCCTGGGTGGCAGGTCCCCACTTGGGATGAATGACCAGCGCGGCGCGGTAGTCGGCGATGGCGTCGTTCGTGTCGCCGATCATGTAATAGGCGCGCGCCCGCCAGTAGAGACTCTCTTCCAAATTCGGCTCGCTGATGGTGTCTTTGAGCGTGGTGGTGGCAAGGTTGATTACGTCGGTGTAGCGTCCCACCCAGTAATAGGCTTTATAAGGTCCGGTCTGATACCACATCATGCGGTAGGGACGGACGCTCGAGTCGGTATCCAGTTTGGCGTAGAGGCTGAAGGCGTAATCGTACGCCAGCGCGGCGTTGGAGTAGTCGGGTTGGGCGAACGAGACGTAACTCGTCCCTTTGTTAAACCAGGCATAGAACTGGTCGATGCCTGTCAATGTGCGGCTTTCGTTTTCTGCCATGTCCAGCGCGTGCTGGGTGGCCCAGGCGTCATCGGCCCAATCTCCGAGCAGCGACAATACCTGCGCCTCGCGCTCGTAGGGATAGACGATCACAAACACATAATTGAACGCGCGCCAGCCTTCGACGATCTTTTCATACGAGATTCTACGGTTATGACCGGGCAATTTTGCCGGATCAGGCTGGAGTGTATCCTGATAGATAATTTCTTTCTTCGCATCGTCGTAGCCTGTTACTAAGGCATAATGGCCCATCCAGCTCATTTTGTCATTTAGATCCACCGCGTAACTGCCCTTTTCCACCACCACAGGGAATCCCGCCGAGACCATCCGCTTCAACAGTTCAATATCGCCGCCGTAGCGAAGCACGGACGACATCGTAGGCACGTTGTTCGTGATGTAATCCTGCAATTCATACGGCATCACGTTCTTGTCTTTGTTAGCGGGTTTACCGTCGCGGCCGGTGTTGCCGGGCATCACCGCGCGGCCGATCACGTCGCGGTTGCCGTCCCAGCCCCAGAAAGTGAGCGCCATCGAAAAATTGGCGGGACCGCAATAATTGTTGCGTCCGTGCTGATGCTCGTATTTGACTCCCTCCAGCTGGACGAGGTCGGGCAGCGGCGTGGACGTGATCGTCGGCGTCGCGGACGGACCCGGCAGCGGGGTCGCGGTTTCCGTCGGCGTGCGCGTCGGCTGGAGGGCCTGCATCGTCTGCGCGACGATGGTCTCGAGCATGGCCTGTTCCGTCGGCTGGAAGACCGCCTTCTCGGGCGGGTTGAAATAGTAGATCGTCCTTGAGCGCAGTTCGGCCACCCGCCACGCCAAACGGTCGTGGACGGGCGGGATGTAGTACACGCCCGCCGCGACGATCAAAGCCAGTAAACCGCCGAGCAGGATGCGGGTCCGCTTGGAGGCGGCGCGGTATTTTTCCAGAATTTGCATGAACGTCATTATAAAACAAAACGGACGGCCGCCTTTCGACGACCGTCCGTCTCTCATTACGGCTTAAGCATCCTTCACTTCGCCGTCAATCACGTCGCCGGGACCGGGAGGCGGCGTGGACGGCCCGCCCGCGCCTTCCGGCTGGGGCTGTCCCTGGGCGTAGAGTTGCTGGCTCAGGGCGTGGAAGGCCTGCTGGACGGACTCGCTCGCCTTGCGGATGCGGTCCACGTCCTCGGTCTGCGCGGCGGATTTGAGCTCGTTGATCTTCGATTCGATCTCGCCGCGTTCGGCCGAGGGAACTTTGTCGCCCAGGTCGCGCAGGGCTTTCTCGGTCTGATAGACCAGGCTGTCGGCGGTGTTCTTCGCGTCGATGGTCTCGCGGCGTTTCTTGTCCGCCGACTCGTTCTGGCGGGCCTCGTTGACCATGCGGTCAATATCGGCCTTGTTCAGGTTGGTCGAGGCGGTCACGGTCACCTTCTGCTCCTTGCCGCTGGCCTTGTCCTTGGCGGTGACGTTCAGGATACCGTTGGCGTCAATGTCGAAGGTCACTTCGATCTGCGGGATGCCGCGCGGCGCGGGCGGGATGCCGTCGAGGCGGAAGCGTCCGAGCGACATGTTGTCCGCGGCCATCGGGCGTTCGCCTTGCAGGATGTGGATGTCCACCGCGGTTTGGCTGTCCGCGGCGGTGGAGTACGTCTCGGTCTTCTTGACGGGGATGGTGGTGTTGCGTTCGATCATCACCGTCATCACGCTGCCGAGGGTTTCCACGCCCAGCGAGAGCGGGGTCACGTCGAGCAGCAGGATGTCTTTGACTTCGCCGCCCAGCACGCCGCCCTGGATGGCCGCGCCGACCGACACGACCTCGTCGGGGTTCACGCCCTTGTTCGGCTCTTTGCCCGTCAACTTGCGGACGAGTTCCTGAACCATCGGCATGCGCGTCGAGCCGCCCACGAGGACGACCTCGTTCAGTTTGTCGGCGGTGATGCCGGCGTCCTTCAACGCGGCCTCGAACGGATGGCGGCAGCGCTGGAGCAGGTCTTCGGTCATCTGCTCGAATTTGGCGCGCGTCAACTTCAACTGCATGTGTTTCGGACCGCTGGCGTCGGCAGTGATGTACGGCAGGTTGATCTCCGTCTCCAACACGGACGACAATTCGATCTTGGCCTTCTCCGCGGCCTCGCGCAGACGCTGCAACGCGGGACGGTCGTTCCGCAGGTCAATGCCCTGCTCCTTCTTGAACTCGTCCGCGGCCCAGTTGACGATGCGCTGGTCCCAATCGTCGCCGCCGAGGTGCGTATCGCCGTTGGTGGCCTTCACTTCGATCACGCCCTCGCCCACCTCCAGCGCCGACACGTCGAAGGTGCCGCCGCCGAGGTCGAAGACGAGGATCGTCTCGTTCTTTTTCTTGTCCAAACCGTAGGCCAGCGCGGAGGCCGTCGGCTCGTTGATGATGCGCATCACTTCCAGCCCCGCGATACGGCCCGCGTCTTTGGTGGCCTGTCGCTGACTGTCGTTAAAATACGCGGGGACGGTGATGACCGCCTGCGTGACGGGCTGTCCCAAGTACGCTTCCGCGTCGGACTTCAACTTGCCCAGCACCATCGCGCTGATCTCCTGCGGGCTGTATTCGCGGTTCGTGATGGGGATCTTCACGCGCACATCGTCCGACGGTCCGCGCACGACCTGGAACGGGACCATGGCGCGCTCGGATTCGATCTCGTCATAGTGACGTCCCATGAAACGTTTAATGGAATAAACGGTATTCTCCGGGTTGACGACGGCCTGCCGCTTCGCGGTCTGACCGACGAGCCGTTCCCCGTTCTTGTTGAATGCCACCACCGACGGGCACAGCCGCCCGCCTTCCGCGGTGGAGATGACGGTCGGCTGCCCGCCTTCCATCACAGACACGACGCTGTTGGTCGTGCCGAGGTCAATGCCAATGATCTTGCCCATAAGTCGCTCCTCTCGATTCTTTCAGGATATGTTCCTGCGATTGATGATTTTCCATACTGTACCCCGCGCGTAAAAGAATCCTGTTAACGAAATATTGGATTTGTCAAAGCGTTCCCGCCAACTGCGGTCACGGCTCGCGGGTCTCGACCGAATTGACCCCCACGTTGACCGGGATGACGTTATAGGAGGAAACGCCGACGCCGATGTTGCCCTCCCTCACAGAGAGCGAGTTGTCGGTCAGTTGCTGCGCCAGCGCGCCGTTGATCCCCAGGATCAGCGTATGTCCCTGGCAGATGAACGTATAGGTGTTGGTCTGCCGGCCCTGTCGAATCTCGTTCGAGCCGCCGCTGTAAATCAGGTCGTAACTTGCGGAGGCGTGGCGCTTATCCCATTTGGCGGACTGGATCTTGAACAGGCCGTTGTTGCCGACGCTGGCTTCATACCAGCCTTCCGTGTCGCTGTAACGGCAAACGATGGAGACGCCGTTCTTGTTGTTGCCGCGATTCTCGACTTCCACGTCAATGCGGACATCTGTATATGACGCGGGCGCGTAAATGGAGTAGATCGACACGTTCTGCTGAGGCAGGTCGAAGACGTAAAACCCGTCATGAACGTTTAGGCTGGCCTGGTTCAGCCTCCCTTTGGCGGCGAAGGACAGCCAGTTGTCCAGAGTCCCATCGAAGGTTTCCGTGAAGTACCCCGTCGGCGGGGTGGGCGTGACAGCGACGGTCGGCTCGGGCTGGGTGGCGGTCGGGACGGCAACCGTCGGCTGCGCGGTAGGCGTCCCGCTGGAAGCGCAGGCGAGACTCACCGTTAAAATCAGCAAGCCTGTCAGGAGAAACACCGCGAGAGGGGATCGGGTCATGGTCCGTTCCTGTTTTTCGATGAAGAGTATAGCACGCGGAATAAAAAAACCGGCAGGGATCGCCTGCCGGTCAACGAACGACGCAGTCTTGCTTACGGTTTCGCAATGTCGAAGTAGTCAATATCCACGATGATGGGATAGACGTTGAAGGACGAGACGCTGAGCCCGACCTTGCCGTTGGTGTATCCGAACTTCTTCTCGACGAAGTTGGCGGCTTCTGTGCCGTTGATGTACAGGGACAGGTTCCTGCCTGAGCAGATCGCCCTGTAGACATTCGTCTCTTTGCCGGCTTTGATGGCGGTCGAGCCGCTCGAATAGACGGTGTTGTATCCCTTGTGGACCGCGCCGGTGGCGTCGTAGGCCAAAATATTGAACAAGCCGTTGCTGGCGATGTTGAACTCGTACCAGCCGTCTTCAGAGTAGCGGCAGATCAGGCTGACGTTGTTGTTGTTCTTGCCGCGGTTATCGAAAGAGACCTCGACGCGCACGTCATCGTAGGTCTGCCCATCATAGATGAGGTAGGAATACAGGTAGTTGTCCGTCATGTTGAAGGTCAACTTGCCGTTTTCGATGGAGTGCTTGGCTTTGGATTTATCCGACTTGGTGGTGCCTGTCGTAATGAAGTTGGTCCAACTGCCCAGGACGTCCGAATTGAAATCTTCTTTGAAGTAGGAGCCGGTGGACGGGAGCGGCGTTGCTGTTGGCGGCTCGGCCGTGGGAGGCTCGGGCGCAACCGGCTCCGGCGCGGATTGCTGCTGGGTGGGCGCTTCGGTCGCGGGGACGATCGGCTGGGGAGCGGGCGCTTCCGGGGTCTTGCCGCCGAGGTCCACGCTGCAGGCCAATCCCACGATCAATATCAGCGCGGCCAGGAACAGAAAAGGCTTAAGGACATTCCGTTTCATCTCATTCTCCTTCTGAACAAATGTGGAAACAATTTTCCGCAAACCCTTCCCTGCGGATTTCAAAAAGTATAGCACATCCAATGAGATAGAACATCCCCTAAAATGGGGATGTTCCAGGGATGCAGCAAAGTCAGGGAATTCTCAACGTGAAGGCTGCGAATTTGCGAAATTCGCGGCCGAGAATCTTATTTCCGACTCGCTACCGTACATGGCAGGAATCGTCAGGCTCTTTTATTGCGAATGGCGCGAATAACGCGAGCTTCGCGGCCGCAAGAACAAAATCTAACATCAATCGCCCATTTGCGGCATTCGTGATAGAGTTTGTATGGTGGAGAAATTTCCGAAAGAGTCCAAGAAATAAAAAACCGCCTCCCGCAAGGGAGGCGATAGTGGAGATGGCGGGAATCGAACCCGCGTCCGAAAGATTCGACCCTCGGAAATCTACGAGCGTAGCCGGTCGAAGGCGGTCGCGGCAGGCATCTCGTCCGGCGGGAACCGCCTGCCGCCAGCCGTTAAGTCTTTCGCACGGTTAACGGCGTCGCGTGCGGCGCTCCGCGTTTGTCTCGCCCGGGCCGGTCCCTGGCGGAGTTCGGGGCCGGTGGACGCGGTCTTACGTTGAAGACCGTACTGTCAGACCGATCGCTTATGCAGCGAGGGGCATGGCAGCATAGGAAGTGCGGTTGGCACTTGAGGGGTTGCGCTGAGTTAACGAGATCGGCGCCTCTCGGCTCGCATTCCGGGACCAGCCTCCTCCGTCGAAGCCTGTCATCCCCGGGAGGGCATCGCCCATCGCTTGTAGTATAACATAACCGGGTGGCATTCCGCGTCCGCGCCTCTGCTATAATGAACGGTATGGATCTAAAAACCCAACTTAACGACTCGCTCAAAGACGCTATGAAGGCGGGCGACGCGACGCGCAAAGACACCCTCCGCATGGCGCTGGCCGCCGTCAAACAGGCGGAAGTGGACAAACGCGTCGCGCTCGACAACCCGGCCATCCTGGCGCTTCTACAAAAGGAGATCAAAAACCGCCGCGAGGCGATTGAAGAGGCGAAAAAAGCCGGACGCGCCGACCTCGTCTCCGCCAACGAAGCCGAGATCGCCATCCTCGAAGCCTTCCTCCCCAAAGCCATGAGCGCCGACGAACTGCGCGCCCTCGTCCAGGCCGCGATCGCCGAGGCGGGAGCGGCCTCCGTCAGCGACATGGGCAAGGTGATGAAACTCGTCATGCCGAAGATCGCCGGACGCGCCCCCGGCGACGCCGTCTCCGCGATGGTGAAGGAACTGCTCCAATAGTCGAATGGTCAAATGGCTGGACGGTCTGGGCCAAATGATCCGCATGACTGCCAGGCTATCCGACTGCGCGACGATCGGACTATCAGACAAATGACTGGCGAACCGAGTTCCAGCAAGCGTCTTTCCGCCTTTCGCATCGTTCTCCTGATCGCGGTCGGCATCGCCACCTTTGGCGCGCTCACCCTGCCCGAAGCCCTGCGCCCGTCCGCGCTCGCGTTGCAGGCGGGCGACGTCGCGCCGCGGGACTTCACCGCGCCGCGCGACATCACCTTCGAGAGCGCGGTCTTCACCGCCCAGCGTAAACAGGCCGCCGCCGACGCCGTCCTGCCGGTCTACACCCCGCCCGACCCGGCCATCTCGCGCCAGCAGATCACGCGCCTGCGCGCCACGCTGGATTCCATCTTAATTATCCGCGTCGACGCGGCTCTCACCGCCGAGCAGAAGCGCGCCAAACTTGCCTCCATCTCCGAACTGCAACTTTCCCCTGAAGACATCCCAACCATCCTCTCTCTCAGTGGCGACCGCTGGGAGACCCTCCGCGCGGAAGCCCTTTCAGTTTTGGAACGGACCATGCGCGGCGTCATCCGCGAATCGGACGTTGATACGGCGCGCCGCGCCGTGCCGTCCCTCGTCAGCTTTTCATTCAGCGAGTCGGAGGTCGGCCTCATCAGCGACCTCGTCCGCCCGTTCGCGGCCGCGAACAGTTATTACAGTCCCGAACTGACCGAGGCCGCGCGCCAGGCCGCGCGCGACGCCGTCCAGCCGGTACAGCGCGCCTTCAAGACCGGCCAGGTCATCCTGCGCGCGGGAGAGGTGGTCACCGACGCGCATCTCGAGGCCCTGGCCTCCCTCGGACTGGTGCGGATGGGCGTCCAGCCGCTGCAATTACTGGGCAAGGGCGCGCTAATCGTAATGACCGCGATCTTCACCGGCCTGTACTTTTACCGCCGCAAGCGTCTTGGCCTGCTCTATAACGCGCGCAGCCTGTTGATGGTGGCAGCGGTCTACCTTGTGTTCCTGATCGGCGCGCGCTTCGCCATTCCCAACAACGTCCTGCTTCCCTATCTGTATCCCCTGCCGGCGGTGGGCATGTTGCTCGCCACCTTGTTCGGCATCGAAGCCGGGATCGTCATCTCCATCATCACCGGGATTCTGGCTGCATACGGATTCAATTCCGACCTTCTGCCTTATTACCTGTTCACCTCGTTGTGCGGCGTTCTCGTCCTTGGGCCGGCGCGCCGCTTCTGGGACTACCTTTGGGCCGGGGTCGCCGTGACCGGGGCCGGCGCGGCCATGCTGGTCGCGTTCCGCTTTAATGCTGGCGGTCTCGATTGGCTGGGCGTCGCGCAACTCCTGCTGGCCGCGGCCGGTTGCGGCTTCCTCTCGGCGGCCTTTGCCCTGCTGGGACAATACTTCCTCGCCCAAACGCTCGGTCTCGTCACGCCCCTGCACCTGCTCGAGATCTCGCGTCCCGATTTCCCGCTCCTGCAGCTTCTGCTCCGCAACGCGCCCGGCACCTACCAGCACAGCCTGCAGGTTGCCAACCTGGCCGAACAGGCCGCCGAAGCCATCGGCGCCGACCCGTTGCTGACGCGCGTCGGCGCGATCTTCCACGACATGGGCAAAGCGAAGAACGCGGCTTTCTTCATCGAAAACCAGGCGCCGGGACAGGAGAACACGCATCAAGACATGGACCCCGCGGAGGCTGCGGCCACCATCATCCGCCACGTCACCGACGGCGTCGCGCTGGCGCGCAAATACCGCCTGCCGCGCCGCCTCGAAGACTTTGTGCTGGAGCATCACGGCTCCATGTTGACGCGCTACCAATACAACCAGGCTCTCGAGCGGGCGGGCGGCGACGCGTCCGCGGTGGACGTCGAAAAATTCCGCTACCCGGGCCCGTCCCCGCGCTCGCGCGAGACCGCCATCCTCATGCTCGCCGACGGCGCCGAAGCGCGCACGCGCGCCCAGAGTCCCCGCACGGAAGAGGAAATACGCGCCCTCATCCGCGGCGTGGTAGATTACGTCCAAAAGGAAGGCCAGTTGGACAACACCACGCTGACCCTGCGCGACATCAACCTCATCATCGAATCCTTCGTCGCCACCCTGCGCGGCGCCTACCACCCGCGCATCCAATACCCCGCGGCCGAACCCGCTCCCGCCGCCAGCGAATCGCTCGCGACGACCCCGCGAAAATGATCTTCATCGAAGCCTCCCTCGAACCTCCCTTCGACCTCGACCTGCTCGAACAGGCCGCCCGCGCCGCGTTAACTCATCAAGGCGCGGACGGCGACCTGACCCTCGTCCTCGCCGACGACGAACAGCTCCGCCGCCTCAACCGCGACTTCCTCGGCGTGGACGCGCCCACCGACGTGCTCTCCTTCCCCGCCTCCGAAACCGACCCCGAAACGGGCGCGGCCTACCTCGGCGACGTCCTCCTCTCCATCCCCCGCGCCGACGCGCAGGCCCGCGCCGCCGGTCACTCCCTCGCGGACGAGGCGCGGCTGTTGGTTGTGCATGGCGTCCTGCACCTGCTCGGTCACGACCACGCCGAAGCGGAGGAGAAGTCGAAGATGTGGCGGGCGCAGGCGGAGATCATGGACGGACTGGGGCTGGGGCATGTGACTATTCGCGAAGAATAGATGCGTAAGAGACTTTACGCCAAACGCTTTCCATGAAACAATTTCTGCTCTCCCGCCTTCGCTCCTTCCGTTACGCGTTTCGCGGCTGGTGGTATGTGATGAAAACCCAGCGCAACGCGTGGATCCACGCGGCGGCAGCGACGGCGGTTTTCGTTGTTGGTCTCTGGCTGAGACTTTCCGCGCGCGATTGGGCGGCGCTCATCCTGAGCATCACCCTGGTCTTCACGGCGGAATTCATCAACACGGCCATCGAAGCGGTGGTGGACCTGGCGACGAAGGAACGTCATCCGCTCGCGAAGATCGGCAAGGACGTGGGCGCGGCCGCCGTCCTCATTGCCGCGTTGGCCGCCGCGCTGGTGGGACTGCTGATCCTCGGCCCTCCATTATGGTCGCGGCTCACTCAACTGCTCGCCGCTCACTGAACACTGAACACTGCTCACTGATGACTGATAACTGATCACTGGAGATACCATGACCCCCTCGTTCAAATTTGGCACAGTCGGTTCGCCCATCGGCACGCCCAAGAAGCCGGGCGGAAGCGTCGGCGCGATCGAATTTTCAAAGTCCATCGGATTGGACGCGCTGGAGTTGGGCTGGGTGCAGGCCGTGCGCGTCAGCGAGGAGACCTGCGCGGCGATCAAAGCCGCGGGCGCGGCTCATGGAGTCGCGCTCAGCGTCCACGCGCCGTACTTCATCAATTTGAACGCGGACAAGGACGAATGGCCGAAGTCGCGCAAACGTCTCATGGACGCGGCCCACTACGGTCATCTCGCGGGGGCGACGGAGATCGTCTTCCACCCGGGGTCGTACTTTGGCCGCGACCCGCGCGAGGTCATGAAAGCCGCGCTGCCGCGGTTGGAGAAATGCGTCGTCGAGCTGCGGAAGGCCGGGAACCCGGTCACGCTGCGTCCCGAAACGATGGGGAAGTCCGCCATGCTGGGGTCGTTCGAGGACGCGCTGGAGATGTCGCGGCAGATCGCGGGAGTCCAGCCCTGCCTCGACTTCGCGCACCTGCACGCGCGTCCCGGTGACGGGACGGTGAACAGCGCCGACGAGTGGTCGCGCCTGCTGGAGAGGTACGCCCAGGTTCTGGGCGCGCAGACGTTGACGAATCTGCACATCCACCTTTCGGGCATCGAGTATGGGCCGAAGGGCGAGAAGAATCACCTGCCGCTCGACGAGGCGGACTTGAAATGGAAAGACCTGCTGAAGACGTTGAAGAAGTTTGGCTGCGGCGGGCGCATCCTGTGCGAAAGCCCCATCATGGAGGAGGACGCGCTGCGGATGAAGAAGGCGTGGGGGAAGATGCGATAGTTTCGCGGCGCTCGGTTTGGAGAAAACATCAGCCGTCGGATGCGGGACATGGCATCCGACGGCTGATCCGCGCGGGTCTCCTCTACGCGGCCGCGCGCTGGAATTCTTTTTTACCAGATTCGTTCCACGTCATACTCATCAAAGATCTTATCCGTGCTGATAATGGGGATTTGTTCGACCTTCGCCTGCGCGATCAACAAGCGGTCAAAGGGATCGCGGTGATGAAAAGGAAGGTTTGCCACCAGCGCCGCGTGACTTACGTTGATATGCAGCAGGCCGATATTGTTATCTTCCAGTTGTTCGGGGATTAATTTCTCGAAAGGCTCCATCAGTTCGAGTTTTCCCAAACTGACTTTGATGGCAATTTCCCACAGGCTGGCAACGCTAAGGAAGGCGGCGTTTTCAGCGTTTTCGATCAGGGCTCTGGCCTTCTTGCTCGTGCTGGCGCTCCCCGCGGCAAACCATAGAAAGGCGTGGGTATCCAGCAAAATATTCATTGCATGTACTCGCGGAAATCGTCCAGCGGGGCGTCGAAATCTTCCTTGATCTTGATCTTTCCCTTCGCGCCTCCGAATTTGCGTTTCCCGGCGCGTTTAATCGGGATAAGTTCCGCCATCTGTTTGCCGTCCTTTACGATAATAATCTTGTCCCCTCGTAAAGCGGCTTCGATCCAATCCATCAAGCGGACCTTCGCATCGTCGAAATTGACCTGGCGCATCATGGCTTTAACCTTTCACTCTGTTCAGAGTATATCATCCCTGGCGCGCTGCATGGGAAATACCCGGGCGTTTAGTTCACTTCTTGCTTTCTTTGGTCATCTGCCTCGCCGTCTGCAAAATTTCGTGCGCGGAACGGAGCGTCCCCTCGCCGACCTCGCCGAGCATCTGCGAGAGTTCGAGCAGGCGCGCGTCGCCGTCCACTTTTTCCACGCGGGTGAGCGTGCGGTTCTTTTCGACGAGTTTCTGCACCTGATAATGCTGGTCTCCAAAGGCGGCCAGTTGCGGCAGGTGCGTCACGCAGAAGACCTGATGGTTGCGCGCCAGCCGCCAGAGTTTGTATCCCACCACCAGGCCGACGCGTCCGCCGATGCCCTGATCAATTTCATCGAAAATGAGACTCGGAATCTCGTCGGCGCGGGCGAGGACGTTTTTGAGTCCCAGCATGAGGCGCGAGGTCTCGCCGCCCGAGGCGATCTTCGCCAGCGGTTTGAGTCCCTCGCCAGGATTCGGCGCGACGAGGAACTCGACGCGGTCGAACCCGTTTTGATCGAAGGCGGCGCGCGTCCCGTCCGCGAGGGGAATCCCGTTCGGGTCGGGACGCGTCTGGAAGTCCACGCCGAAGCGGGCGGCGGCCATCTTCAGGTCGTCGAGTTCCGTCTCGATGCCGCGGCTCATCGTCTCCGCGGCCTGCCTGCGTTTTTCGGACAGTTTCAGCGCCTGCGCGGAAAGTTTTTCGAGCAGTTTCGCTTCGGCGGCGGATAATTCTTCGACGCGCTCTCCGGCGGTGGAGATGGTTTCGAGCTGCGCCCGCGCCTCCGCGCCGAATTTATTGACAGCCTCGATGCTCCCGCCGTATTTGCGCGTCAACTGGAAGACGAGGTTGAGGCGTTCTTCGACTTCGTCCAACCGCTTGGGATTGAACTCGATTTCTTCGAGATAGTCGCGCAGTTCGCGCGACAGGTCTGCGAGATTTTCGGACAGGATGTCCATCCGCTCGGCGAGTTCTTTTTTCGACGGGTCGGTCTTCGCGAGCGCGGACAACGCCTGCACGGCCTGCCCCATCAGGTCGGACGCGGCGGAGGCCTCGGGCGTGGATTCGTCGAGGACGGCGAGCGCTTCCTGCGCGTGCTGCGCGAGGGATTCGGCGTTGGCGAGGCGGTCGCGCTCGCGGCGCAGTTCCTCGTCTTCGCCCTTTTTCAATTTTGCGGCTTCGATCTCTTCGGCCTGGAAGGTGAGCATTTCGACGCGGCGCGCCGCGTCGGCCTGGGCGGCGCGCAGGTCGGTCAGTTCGCGGCGCAGGTCGAGCAGCGCGCGGTAGGTCTTGCGATACTCCGTGAGGAGCGGCGTCACGTCCGCGAAACGGTCGAGCAGGCCGAGATGGGCGCGCGGGTCGAGCAGGGAGAGATGCTCGCTCTGCCCGTGGATGTCCACGAGATGCGCGCCCACTTCCCGAAGCAGGGACAGGCTGACGGTCCGGCCGTTGAGGCGGGCGATGGAGCGTCCCTCGCGGCGGACTTCGCGCGTCAACGTCACGTGGTTGGGATCGTCGTCCAGTTCCTCGCGTTTCAGGATTTCGTTCACCGCTTCTTTCGCGGACCCGGCGAGGGCGTAGGTTCCCTCGACGAAGGCCGCGTCCGCCTCGGCGCGGATGACGGACGCGTCGGCGCGTCCGCCGATGAGCATGGTGACGGCGTCGAGGATGATGGATTTGCCCGCGCCCGTCTCGCCGGTCAGGATGGTGAGTCCGGCGCCGAGTTTGAGATCGAGGCGGTCAATGATGGCGAAGTTCTGGATGCGGAGTTCGGCGAGCATGTTATTTTCTCAGGAACACGCCGGAGAATTGCGAATACGCGGCGGGCGTGGCAATGACGAGGTAGACGACCTGCCAGAGCAGGGGAGTGAAGGCGAGCAGGCTGGCCGGGGACGCGCCGCCTCCCTGCCCGAGCGCGATCATGCTGAGCGCCCCGCCGAGACCAAGCGCCAGCAGCATGGGCAGCGCGCCGACGATCATACTCGCGCCGAAGATCAGGTTGAGCCAGCGCGAATGTCGTCCTTTGACGAAGCGCCGCGCGAGGTTGCCGATGGTCGCGCCCGTGATCGGCGCGAGGATGATGACGATGAACCAGATGAAGGAGGAAATCGCCAACACGAGCAGCGAGGCCAGTCCCGAAAGGACGGCGCCCGTGAAGAAGACGATCACGTAATCGGACCAGAGCGCGGTGTCGAATTTTTTTTGCTGCCCCGAGACGCATTCTTTGCAGCGGTAGCCGGTGGGCGTCCGCACCGCGCAGGAGATGCAGATGGGACGCTCGCATTGGTTGCAGCGCAGAAGCGTGGGGCGGTCGGGGTGTTTGTAGCAGGCGAGTTCGGTCATGGGTTGAGGTTGAAAGTCGGCGGGTCAGAGAGAATTCTGGTTCATGTGTTCGGTGAGGTTGCGATAGAAGTAACCGGGGTTGCCGAAGCGGACGAACAGGGCGGCGGCCTCGCTGGCGCGCACGTTGACGCGGTCGTCCTCGGCCAGCATGATCGGTTCCTGTCCGTCCACGCTCAGGACGGTGTTGTCGCCTTTGACGAGGATGTTGACGGTCGAGCCTTCCGACAGCACCACGGCGCGGTCCACGGAGAGATGCGGCGCGATCGGGACGATGAGGATGTTCCGCAATTCGGGAGGCAGGATCGGCCCCCCGGCCGCGAGCGCGTAGGCGGTGGAGCCGGTCGGCGTGGCGGCGATGACGCCGTCTGCCACGTAGGTGGTGAGCAGGCGGCCGTCCACGTCCACTGAGAGACGCACGGGACGGAGCGTCTGTCCGCGGCTGACGGCGGCTTCGTTGAGCGCGTGCGAGACGCTGCCGCTCTCTCCGGCGCGGAAATATTCGACCCGCAGCATCATGCGTTTTTCGATCCAGGCTTTGCCTTTCAGCAGCAGGTTGAGATGTTTGCGGCTTTCCTTGTGTTCGACCTGAATTAGAAACCCCAAACGTCCGAGGTTGATGCCCAGGATCGGCACGTTGGACGGGGCGCAGAGATGCGCGGCCCGCAGCATGGTCCCGTCGCCGCCCAGGGCGATGAGCAGGTCGAACTCGTTCTTTTTGACGCGGCGGCGCAGGCTCTCGTCGTACAGGGAGCCGGTCGGCGCGTCCAGGCCTTTTTCTTTCAAGTAGGCGGCGACGGCGCGGGCTTCCACGAGCGCTTCGGGCATTTTAGGATGGACAGCCACAACCGGGCGCTGCGGCAGGAATGGGTCGGGCATATAGAACAATTATACTAGTTTCGTCAAGCGGCGAGGCGGTTTTGCAAGGGGATAATTCACGGCAATTTTTTACGCCAGTTTCTGGTCGCAGACGTTCCGAAAGCCGCAGCGGACGCAGCGCGGCGGCTCGTCGTGCGAACGCTCCACGCTGGAGCGCGCCTCGTCGCGGCGCATGTCGGCGAGCAGGTCGAGCAGGGAGGATTCGAGCGCGGGGGTGTACTCCACTGCGAAAGTGCGGGACGGATAATGGATGATGCCATAGGGCGGGCGTTTGCCGTAGACTTTTTCCACGAGCAGGCAATACGCCGCGAGTTGATAGATGTGCGAATCGTACGGAGAGTCGGGGGCGCGTCCGCTCTTGACCTCGATGGGGATGATCTGTCCCTTTTGCTCGACGAGGTAATCGGGTTTGCCGGTCAACCCGAGTCTGGCGTCGAAGAGCGGCTCCTCGAGCGGACTTCCCCAGGCGCGCGTGTCGGTATAGATGACGCGTCCGCCGGGCAGGCCGGCTTGTCTCTGCTGGCGGCTGGATTGCCAGAGAAAGATGATGGCGAGGAGGATGAGGAAGAAAGAAAGATAGAGCATATTCGTAGGGGCAGTCCTGCGTGATTGCCAGGAGTAGGGGCAGTCCTGCGTGACTGCCCAGATATCGGACGCGTAGGAGCAGTCCTGCGTGATTGCCAGGAGTAGGGGCAGTCCTGCGTGACTGCCCAGAGGTCGGACGCGTAGGAGCAGCCCAGCGTGATTGCCAGGAGTAGGGGCAGTCCTGCGTGACTGCCCCCAGTTAGCGGAGGAAAATGCCGACGAGGTAAACCGTCAGCAGGGTGAACGCCAGGAGCAGCAGGAGCAGGCCGAAGGTCCGCAAGAGACCCGCCGCGAGGACGGCGCGTCCGTGCTGTCGGTGGAGAGTCGTCCCGGCGGTCAGTTCGGACTGGTTGGCGGATTCCACGCCCTGCTTGCGGTAGAACCAGGCGCGGCGGCAGTAGAGGTAGGTTCCGATCTCGGAGGCGCGGATAATTTGCATGGCGGGATTTTATCGCATTTGAAGGTATATGTTTTATAATGAGCGCGTATACCAACCCTCATATCCCAAAGGAGAGTGCAGTATGAGAAAGATTCTTGCGTTGGTCATGGCCCTGGCTTTTGTGTTGGCCGCCTGCGGATCAAAGGCGGACGGGGGAGGCACGGTGCGGATCGGCTGGGCGGGAAGCCCCGATTCGCTCAACCCCGGGGTGGCGATCTTGACCGAGTCGTATACGATCTTCGAACTGGTTTACGACTCGATGTATGAACTGAACCTCGACGGTTCATTTTCTCTCGCGGCGGCTGAAAGCGTGGAACGGTCTGCGGACGGTCTGGTCTATACCTACAAGATCCACAAGGACATCAAATTCCACGACGGGCAGCCGTTGACCGCCAAAGACATCAAGTTCAGTTACGATTTCTACGGGGCGCACGAAGACTTTCCGTACATGAATCCCTATACCCAGTACTTTGAGACGGTCGAAGCGCCGGATGATTCCACGGTGGTGGTGACGCTTACCGAGGCCATCCCGAATATTGAAAGCCAGCTGGTGTATCTCTATATCCTCCCGGAACACATCTGGAAAGATTACGCCGAAGGCTCCGCTGCGACCGAGTTCGACAATCTGGAAATGATCGGCTCCGGGCCGTTCGAGATGGTGGAATATAAACAGAATGAGTTTGTTCATTTGAAGGCCAACAATAAGCATTTCCTGGCGCCGCCCAAAGTGGACGAAGTCATCTTCCAGACCTTCGAAAGCCAGGACGTGCTGGTGCAGGCCATCAAAAGCGGGCAGGTGGACATGATCGCGGAAATGCCCGCCACCGCCGTGGAAACGCTGAAAGGCGATCCCAACGTGCAGGTGGTGTCCGGCGCGCCGTTCGCGCCGACCGTGACGGACGTCATCTTCAACCAGGTCTCGCCTGAAAACTGTCCGACGGACGCGGGCGGCATCTGCACTGGGCATCCCGCCCTGCGCGACCGCAATGTGCGCCTGGCGCTGGACCACGCCACCGACAAGCAAAAATTGATCGACGTGGTGCTGCTCGGGTACGGCACGCCCGGCGTCACGCTCATCCCCGACGGTTTGGGCATGTGGTTCAACAGTTCCATCCAGGGCAACCAGTACGACGTCGCCCGGGCAAACCAGATCCTCGACGACGCCGGCTACAAGGACGCGAACGGCGACGGCGTGCGCGACATGCCCGACGGTTCGCGCCCGCTGACCTTCCGCCTGAACTGGCCGTCGGACAGCGTGGACGACCCGCGCGTCGCCAAGATGCTCTCCGAGATGTGGACGCAGGTCGGCGTCAAAGTGGAGATGCAGGCGGTGGACCCCGACGCGTTGACGGCGCAGTGCTGTCCCGCCTTCGACTTCGACATCATCATCTGGGGCTGGGGATCCGATCCCGACCCGAACCTGCTGCTGGGCGTGATGACCACCGACGAGATTCCCACCGGCTCCAGCGAGACGGGTTACTCGAATCCCGAATACGACGCGCTCTACAAACAACAGTCCACCGAGTTGAATCTACAAAAGCGCATCGAGCTGGTCTGGAAGATGCAGCAGATCGCTTTCGACGACGCGGTGTACGTCATCCCGTACTATCCGGACTCCATCCAGGCCTATCGCACCGATCGCTTCACCGGCTGGCTGACCGGTTTCCCGAAGTTGGAACTCACCGATGTCAGTTCTCTGGTGGTGATCGAAGCGGTGAAAAAATAAGACTGCTCTCCCGCCCTCCCCAAACCGCGCGCTTCGATTTGGGGAGGCGCGGTAAAGGATTCCTGTGAAACGCTGGCGTTACCTCCTGGGCAAGATCGGATGGGCGGTTTTCACCGTTATCTTCGTGCTTGTCCTCAACTTCTTCCTCTTCCGCGTCCTGCCCGGCGACCCGGCGCGGGCGGGCATCCACGACCCGCGTCTCAAAAAGGAGGCGATCGAGGCCATCCGCGTCCGCTTCGGGTTGGATAAGCCAGTTATCAACTGCTTCGAGTCGCTCAATCCCGTCAAGTTCGGCTCGTGCGCGGTCAACCCGCTCGACACGCAGTTTTTCATTTACGTCAAAAACCTGCTGCAGGGAGAGATGGGCATCAGTTACCACACCAACCGTCCTGTGGCGAATATCCTCGCCGAACGGTTGTGGAATACCATTCTGCTCATCGGCGCGGGGCAACTCCTGGCGATCTTCATCGGCGTGATCTTCGGCGTGTTCGCGGCGTGGAAGGCGCGCACGTCCATTGACTATGTCGCGCTCATCGTCAGCCTGCTGGCGTGGAGTTTGCCCACATTCTGGCTGGGGATCATCCTGCTCTTTTGGGGCTCGAATCACGGACTGCCCGTCGGCGGGATGCAGACGCCCGGCATGAGCAGTCAGCCGTTCTTCGTCCGCGCCGGCGACGTGTTCCGTCACATGCTCCTGCCCACGTTGACGTACACTATCGTTTACATGGGCGAGTACATGCTAATCATGCGCTCCAGTCTGTTGGACGTGCTTTCGGAAGATTACGTCCTCACCGCCAAGGCCAAAGGACTGAACACATTCCAGGTTTTGAAGGACCATGCCTTGAAGAATGCCATGCTCCCGCTGGTGACGATCATCGCCATCAACCTGGGATTCACGATGGCGGGCGCGGTGCAGATCGAATCCGTCTTCTCCTGGCCCGGACTGGGCGGCGCCATCTACGAGGCCGTCAACCGCCGCGACTTCCCCGTGCTGCAGGGCGCGTTCCTGCTCATCGCGGTCGCGGTCATCGTCGCCAATCTCATCGCCGAGCTGACCTATGCCTACCTCGACCCGCGTGTGCAGAGTGAGTGACCGCGACGCCCGATCGCGCGGATTCCGTTTAATGCATGTGACTCCGTGAGATTCGCGTACATAAAAAAACATGACAGAATCAGCCTTAGTCTCAGCCCCCGCCACTCCTTCCATCGCGACGCGCTTCGCGGATTTCTGGCGCGTCTTCCGCCGCAGCAGGATGGGCATCGTCGGCTTTATCATGCTCCTCGTCATCGTGTCTGTGGCGGTCTTCGCCCCCGTCATCGCGCCGTATAGCCCGAACGCCCAGCACGGGGTGGGGACGAGCGACATCTACAATCCGCCCAGCGCGGCCCACTGGCTCGGCACCGACGACGCCGGGCAGGACGTGTTCACCAACTTCGTCTACGGCGCGCGCGTTTCGCTCATCGTCGGTTTCTTCGCCGCCTTCATCTCCGTCTTCATCGGCGGGTTGATCGGCATCGTGGCGGGATACTATGGCGGACGCGTCGAAAACGTCCTCATGCGCTTCAACGACATCATGCTCGTCATCCCCGACCTGCCGCTGATGGTCGTCATCGTGGCGCTCACCAAACCCTCGCTCTTCAACATCATCTTCGTCATCGGCCTGCTTGGATGGACCACCACCTCGCGCATCGTCCGCTCGCAGACGCTGGCCGTCAAATCGCGCAAATTCGTCCTGCGGGCGCGCGCCATCGGCGCGGATAACCGTCACATCATCCGCCGCCACATCCTCCCGCTGGTCATGCCGATCCTGGTCGTCAACGCGGTGCTGGTCGTCTCCGCGGCCATCCTCGACGAAAGCGTGCTCTCCTTCCTCGGCCTCGGCGACCCGACCGCGCTCTCGTGGGGACAGATGCTCAACTACGCGTTCGGGCGCGGCGCCATGTCCACCGGCGCGTGGTGGGCGCTCGTCGCGCCGGGCTTCGGGATCGTCTGGGTCGTCCTCGGGTTGACGCTCTTCGGTCACGGGCTCGAGCAGGTGTTGAATCCGAGGCTGGAAACCCATCACCTGATGCGCGCCCGGCCCACCGTCAGGCATGAGGCGACGGGCAAACCGCTTCGCCCCGGACCGCGCACGCGGCTCCCGTCCGAGGCGCCGATCGTCCTCCAGGCGAACGACCTATCCATCTCCTACGTCAGCGACGACCGTCCCCCGGCGCGCGCCGTCGAGAACGTCTCGTTCTACCTGCGCGAAGGCGAGCTGATGGGACTCGTCGGCGAATCGGGCTGCGGCAAGACGACGCTGGCGCTTTCCCTGCTCCGCCTGCTCCCTGCGGCCGGGCAGGTCGTGAACGGCGAGATCTGGTTCGGCGATACCGAGCTGACCGGCCTGACCGACGAGGAAATGGAACAAGTGCGCTGGAAGGGAATCTCGATGGTCTTCCAGGGCGCGATGAACGCGCTCAATCCCGTGCGCACGGTGGGCGACCAGATCGCGGAGGCCATCGTCAAGCACGACCCGACGATGAAAGACGCCGCGCTCGAAGCGCGCGTTTCGGAACTTCTCGACCTCGTCGGCATTTCTCCCGAACATAACCGGCATTTCCCGCACCAGTATTCGGGCGGGATGCGCCAGCGCGCCATGATCGCCATGGCGTTGGCATGCAACCCGAAAGTCATCGTCGCGGACGAACCCACCACCGCGCTCGACGTGATGATCCAGGCGCAGGTGCTGGAACTGCTCGACTCGCTCCGCCGCAAACTTGGACTTTCCATCATCTTCGTCACGCACGACCTGGGCGTGGTCGCCGAGATGTGCGACTCGGTCCTGGTCATGTACGGCGGCGTGACCGCCGAGTACGCCGACGTGGACACCATCTATAACGCCGCGCGCCATCCGTACACGCAGGAATTGTTGAAGGCTTTCCCCGATCTCACGCATCCCGAAAGACGCCTGGTCTCCATCCCCGGCCATCCTCCCAAATTGGACCAACTGCCGCCCGGCTGCCGATTCGCGCCGCGCTGTCCGCTGGCGTTCGAACGCTGCCTCGTGGAGCAGCCCGCCATCCATCAATTGAGCGACTGGCACTATGCCAGTTGTCATCTGGCGGAGGAAACGAAACAGCCATGAGCGCCGACTACTTCCTCGAAATCCACGACTTGAAAAAACGCTTCCTCGCCGGCCGGCCGGGACTCTTCGCCCGCCGCGTCGACTACATCCACGCGGTGGACGGGATCAGCCTGCAACTGCGCCGCGGCGAGGCGGTGGCCGTGGTCGGCGAGAGCGGATGCGGCAAGTCCACGCTGGCGTTGACGTTGATGGGGCTGGAGGAGCCGACCGAAGGACGGATCGTCTTCGAGTCGAAGGAGATCACCCACGCCAACGAGCACGACCGTAAACTCCTCCGCCAGCGAATCCAGATGGTCTTCCAGGACCCGTACGAGTCGCTCAACCCCACCCAGACCATCGGCGAGATCGTGGCCGAGCCGCTCGACGTGCATGGGCTGGTCCACGCCAAAGCCGAGCGCGAGGCGCGCGTCGTCAAAGCGCTGGAGGACGCGGGGCTGAAACCCGCCGCGGACTACATGCACCGCTTCCCCCATCAACTTTCTGGCGGACAGCGCCAGCGCGTGGTCATCGCGGGCGCGCTCGTCCTCGAACCGCATTTGCTCATCGCGGACGAACCCGTCTCGATGCTGGACGTCTCCATCCGCGCCGAGATCCTCAACCTGCTCGCCGACCTGCGCCAGACGCGGCAGATCTCCATCATCCTCATCACCCACGACCTCGGCACGGTCGGCTACTTCGCGGACCGCATCGCGGTCATGTATTTGGGGCGCATCGTCGAGATCGGTCCCACCGCCGCGATCCTGGCGAATCCACAGCACCCCTACACCAAAGCCCTGCTCTCGGTCGTCCCCGTCCCGAACCCGCGCCTGCGACGCGAGCGCGTCATTTTGCAGGGCGAGACTCCCAACCCGATCCATCTCCCCGGCGGATGCCGCTTCCACCCGCGCTGTCCCATCGCCATCGAACGCTGCAAGACCGAAGACCCTCCATACGTTGACTTGGGAGATGGTCACCAGGCGGCCTGCTGGCTGGTGAAACCATGAAGACGACCATCTTCACGACTCCCATCCTGACCGATTTTTTCCGCGCCCTCACCCGCTTCTTCTTCCGACTTTTCGGCTGGCGCGTGGACGGACGCATCCCAGACGCCCCGAAATTCGTCATCGTCGGCGCGCCGCACACCTCCAACTGGGATTTCATCGTGTTCCTCGGCCTGGCCCTCACCCTGCGCGGCGACTTCCGCTTCATAGGCAAAGCCGAGCTCTTCCGCTCTCCCCTCGGCGGATTCTTCCGCTGGTGCGGCGGCTACCCCGTGGACCGCGCCAAATCGCAGGGGCTGGTGGACCAGATGGCGGAGGCCTTCCGCGCCAACGAACGCTTCATGCTGGTCATCACGCCCGAGGGGACGCGTTCCAAAGTCAACGAGTGGAAGACGGGTTTCTATCACATCGCGAAAAAGGCGGGAGTCCCCATTCTCACCGGCTACGTGGACAGCGCCGCCAAAACCTGCGGCATCGGTCCCGCTTTCAACGTGACCGACGACATGGAAGCGGACATCCGCTCGATCAAAGCCTTCTACGCGGACAAGACCGGGATTCGCCCGGCGCGCACGAGCGAGTTGTAGAGCGCTTTAAACCGCTCCGCCGATCACCCGCCCAGCGCCGCTTCCACGTCCGTCGTGGACTTGAGAATCAAGTCCGCGCCCGCTCTCCTCAATTCCTCCTCTTCGCCAAAACCGCATAACACGCCCGCCGTCTGCGCGCCCGCGGACCTGCCGGCGCGGATGTCCACGGTGGTGTCGCCGATCATCAGGCAGGATTCGGGCGCGACGCCCATCTTCTCCGCCGCGTAAATGACCGGGTCGGGATAGGGCTTGGTGTGTTCGGCGGTCAGCGCGGCGACGATTACGTCGAAGTAACGCGTCAGGTTGAAGCGGTCGAGGAAGGCGCGCGTCCCGTCTTCGTCGCGGGCCGAGACGACGGCCATCGGGTAACGTCCGTGCAGGCGCGCCAGCATGGCGTCCACGCCGGGGACGAGGAGGTAGCGCTTCCAGCGCTTTTTGCGATGGCGGTTCATCCAGTTGACCAGCGCGGCCAGCTCGTCGTCGAGGCCGAAGCGGTCGGGAATCCCCATCAGCGCGTTGCCGGGGGATTCGATCCACATCACCAGGCGGCGGGCGGCCCGCTGGGGGTCGCGGAAGAGGAAGCGGGGCAGGAAGCGCGCCGCCTGGCCCGCGTAGAGATCGTCGGTGTCGCTCAGAGTCCCGTCCACGTCGAAGCACAGGGCGCGTATGCGCGAGAGGTCGAGAGGCATGACCGAATTTTACCGCAGCGAGGCGAATGTGCTATACTTTCGTCGAGAAGGCCGACGTGTTTCGTTCATTCTCTAAACCCGCACACGAAGATCGCACCCGCGCTTTGCTGGAACTCCTCTATCACGTCAGCCGCGAGGTGGCTACCGCGCTGGATTTGCGCACGGTGTTGCAGCGCGTCCTTTTTGAGGCCATGCGAAACGTGGGCGGCGAACGCGCCAGCATTGTGGTGCTGGACGACGATAAAAAACCCGTGGACGCGACCATCGTCTACGGGCAGCAATTCCACGAACATACCACCCAGCAGTTGCGCGACACGGTCGAACGCGGACTGGCCGGCTGGGTGGTGAGTCACCGTAAAGCCGCGCTCCTTCCCGACACCATGAAGGACGAGCGCTGGCTGCGCCGGCCCGACGACGCGCTGGAGAAGACGGGGTCAAAATCGGCCATTTGCGTGCCGCTGCTCGCCCGCGAAAAACTGGTGGGCGTGTTGACGTTGGTCCATTCCGTCCCCAACGCGTTCAACGAGGAACATCTCGAACTGATGCAGGCCATCGCCGACCAGGCCGGTGTGGCGGTGCTGAACGCCCGTCTCTACACCGAAAGTCAGCGGCAGGCGCGCGTGATGACCGCGCTAGCCGAAAGCGCGGCCTCGATCAACACTTCGCTCCGCATGGAAGATGTGTTGCAGCGCATCCTGAATCAAACCATCCAGGCCCTGCAGGTGGAGACGGCCGCGGTGGCCCTCCACGACGCGCAGACGGGCGATCTCGTCTTCCGCGCCGCGACGGGGCAGAACGCCGGAAACATCATCAACCGCCGCGTGCCTCCCGGCGAAGGGCTGATCGGGCTGGTGTCGCGCGAGGGACGCGGCGTGGTCATCCCCGCCGTCGCCTCGGACAAACGCTTCACCGACGCGGACCGCTTCAGCGGCATCCGCGCCAAGGCCGTGGTCGCGGCTCCCATTCAGACGCAGGCCGGGGTCATCGGCGTAATCGAGGCCATCAACCCCGTCAGCGGGACGTTCGATCCCGACGCGCTGCTGGTGATGACCGGTCTCGGTTCGCTCGCGGGGACGACCATCCAAAACGTCCAGTTCTACGAACGCATCGACGCCGCCCACCGCCGCTACCGCGAACTGTTCGAAGGCAGCATGGACGCCATCTTCATCACCGATTGGGATGGGCGCATTCTTGAAGCCAACCGCCCCGCGGTGGCGATGAGCGGATACAGCGACGGCGAGCTGCGGGCCATGTCCATCGCCGACCTGCACGCGGTCAAATGGGAACTCACCGGCGAAAAATTCAAAACCATCTATGAAGGCGACGGGTGCGGATACGAATCCGCGCTCAAACAGGCGCAGGGGACGAAAATGCCGGTCGAGGTCTACGTGCGGCGCGTGGACTTCGAAGAATCCGATTCCATCCAATGGCTGCTGCGCGATATCACCGAGCGCAAGGAACTGGACGCCCTGCGCGACGACCTGACCTCTATGATCTATCACGACCTGCGCTCGCCGCTGGCGAACGTCGTCTCCAGCATCGAGGTGCTTTCGGGTTTGATCGATTCCTCCGAAACCTCGGCGCATTCCATCCTAGACATCGCCTCCAACTCCACCGCGCGCATCCAGCGCCTGGTGGATTCCCTGCTCGACCTGAACCGTCTCGAAGCCGGCCAGTCTGTTGTGAACCAGCAGGCGACCGACCCGCTGCCCATCCTCCGGCAGGCGCTCAAAGACGTGACGCCCGCCGTCGAGGGCCGCCGCCAGACGCTGGTCTCAGAACTGCCCGAACAACTCCCGATCCTCTGGGCAGACGCGGGCATGGTTCACCGCGTGGCGGTCAACCTGTTGGAGAACGCCATCAAATTCACGCCGGCCGGCGGAAACATCACGATCGGCGCGAAACAGGACGGCAAATGGACGGAATTCTGGGTGAACGACAACGGGCCGGGCATCCCGCCCGAATACCGCGAACGCATCTTCGACAAATTTACCCGCCTGCGCGGCAAAGACAAACCCGGCGGCCTGGGCGTGGGACTGGCCTTCTGCCGCCTCGCCGTTCAGGGACACGGGGGCCGCATCTGGGTGGAAGACCTGCCGGAGCAGGGCTCGTCCTTCCGCTTCACCCTGCCCATCGCCACCGCACAGGAAATCAAAATGCAGGAAAAATAATACGGAGTTTGCATGCAAGCCATAGCCGACAGAGTCTATATTGAAGACGCCCTCCCGGGCGTGACGCTTGGGGTCGTCAGCGCCCCGCGCGGACTGGTCCAGATCGACGCGCCCCCCTCGCCCGACGACAGCCGCACCTGGCGCGCCTCCCTTATGAACCTGGGCGCTGGCCCCGACCGCGTCCTCGTTAATCTCGATTCACATCCCGACCGGACGCTGGGCGCGCGCGCCATGGACTGCACCGTGATCGCGCACGAGAAGACCGCCCACGCCTTCCGCAACCGCCCCACCACCTTCAAGGCCCAGGGCGACGAGACCGGCGCCAACTGGGAATCCATCCCCGGGCTGGGGTCTGTCCGCTGGGCGCTGCCGGAGATCTCCTTCACGCACAACCTCGACCTGTATTGGGGCGGGAACCCGGTCCGCATCGAACACCGTCCCGGGCC
>DKTP01000039.1 GCA_002473085.1 Anaerolineales bacterium UBA7227 | reverse complement strand
CCCACCCCGGCGCTCCCGGCCCCGCCGCAGACGGTTGGGCCCGCGCCGCCCGTATTGAACGTCCGCTACAGCGACGAGGAGACGAAAGTCCCCAATTTGCTCAGTCTCGATATTTACCCGACCAGCGAAAAAGACCAACCCGTGATAATCTTCGTCCACGGCGGAGGCTGGACCAACGGCGACAAGTTCCCGGCAGACGCCAAGCCGGCCGCGTTCAACGCGCGCGGCTGGGTCTTCGTCTCCGTCAACTACCGTCTCCTTCCCGAAGTTGATGTGATTCAACAGGTGAAAGATGTAGCGCGCTCCATCGCCTGGGCGAAACAGAACATCGCTCAATACGGCGGCGATCCCGCGCGCCTGTTTTTGATGGGTCACTCGGCTGGCGCGCACCTCGTCTCGCTCATCGGCGTCGACGAGACCTACTTACGCGGCGCGGGACTGTCGTTCGGCGACATTCGCGGCATCGTCTCGCTCGATACACAGACTTACAACATGGCTAAATTGATGTCCAATCTCGAGCCCGGTCGCGGCGGGGTGTACTACAACGCCTTTGGCGACGATCCCAAACACTGGAGACGGATGTCGCCGCAAACCTATGTGGAGGCGGGCAANNCAGTTGGTGAATCAGGGCGTGCATGCCATCTCCTCGGTACAGACGCGCGGATTGTGGCCGCGAGGTGCTGCGGGAGCGGTGTGCACGTGTGCCCGGGAGCGTGTGGCGATACCACAGGGCGCGCCGGCCGGCACGCCCAGCGCCCATGAGGTCAGATCAGCTTGACCAGTTGCCGCCGTTCGCGATCATTTACACGAAGAGCGAGGGTTTGGGCGGCCGTTTTTCCAAACAATTCTATGCGTCGCTGCAGAAAGCCGACGTCCATTCTGTGCTGATCCCCGCCCTCGAAGAAACGCACTGGGAAGCGAACGAAAACTTCGGCCTGCCCAACGACCGCGTCAGCGACATCGTCTTCCGCTGGCTGGGAGAATTGCTGAAAGAACCATAGGACTGGTATACTCGCCGCATCTCAATTTCGGAGGGACGGCATGTCGGAATTCATCGAGCGCTTGCAGGCAGGCGAAATTTTCGTGGCCGACGGCGCCACAGGGACGAACCTGCAAAAAACGGGGCTGGTTTCCGGGCAATCGCCCGAAGGCTGGGTACTGGAACGGCCCGACAAAATCCTCGACCTCGCGCAAAGTTTCGTGGACGCGGGTTCGGACATCATCCTGACCTGCACCTTCGGCGGGACGCGGCTGCGCCTGCGCGAATCGCCGCTGGCGGAACGGACGGTGGAAATTAATCGCCGCGCCGCGGAACTGGCGCGCAAAGCCGCGTCGAAGCGCAGCGGGACTCTCGTGGGCGGTTCGCTCGGACCGACCGGGCTGTTGATGAAACCCTACGGGCCGATGACTCCCGAGGAGGCGGCCGCGGCTTACGAGGAACAGGCCAAAGCGTTGACGGAAGCCGGCGTGGACCTGCTCGTCATTGAGACGATGTTCGCGCTCGACGAGGCGAAGGCCGCGCTGGAGGGCGCGCGCCGCGTCTCGGGTTTGCCGGCCGTCGTCTCGTTCAGTTATGACCGGGGCGTCCGCACAATGATGGGAGTCAAGCCCGCGCAGGTCGCGTCCGCCTTCCCGCCGCTGGGAGCGAACGTCGTCGGCGCCAACTGCGGGACCACGCTCGAAAACATGGAAAGCATCCTTAAGGAATATCGCTCCGCCGCGCCTGAGGCGATCCTGTGGGCCAAGCCGAACGCGGGTCTCCCTGAAATGGGCGCGGACAACCAGGCCGTTTACAAAGTGACGCCCGAGGAGATGGGCGAGTTCGCGAAGAGATATGTGGCGCTGGGAGCAAGGATCGTGGGCGGCTGCTGCGGCACGACTCCCGCTCACGTGGCGGGGATCGTAAGCGCGGTAAAAAAATAATATCGGTTTCGCGCAAGCCGGGGCCGTCACGGAAAGAGACAATCGTGGATATCCTCAAGGAAATAAAGCCGGCCGCGCAGGCCGCGCTGGGCATGCTCCTGGCCGCGTCGGCGGCGCTGTTCCTGACGCGGAATGCGAGCGTCCTGGTTCAGTTGATCCTGATCGTCGCGGCGGGCGCGGCGGCATATCTCGGCGTGATCTGGCTGACGGAAAGAAAAAGTCTCCTGCGGCTGGCGGAGGTGGTTTTATCGCCCAAACATTGAGACGGATTCCGCGGCAGACGCTAAATCCCTAACAAAAAAAAAAGAAGACGAGGCGCCTCGCCCTTTTTTCAATCGCTGATCACTACACTCTCTAAAAAGTCTTCACCGCCTCATGGGACTTGCATTCCTCTCGTTGCAGAGCATGGATCTGTTTCCGTGTTAAAATGCGGCATCAACTTCACTAGAAGGCAGAGAAATGAATAATACCCGACTCGAACACGACTTGCTTGGCGACCGCGATGTTCCGGCCGATCGTTATTTTGGAATTCAAACGTTGCGCGCGGTTGAAAATTTCTCCATCAGCGGCATCACCATCGCGCGTTACCCCGGACTCATCAAGTCGCTGGCGTATATAAAAAAAGCAGCGGCGTTGACTAATCACGAACTTGGCTTGCTTGACCGAGAAATTACAGACGCTATTTGCCGCGCCTGCGACGACCTTTTATCCGGCGCGCTATTGGACGAATTTGTGGTGGATGTGATTCAAGGCGGCGCGGGAACTTCCACAAACATGAACGCAAATGAAGTTATTGCCAATCGCGCGCTGGAATTGCTTGGCTACGAAAAGGGACGCTACGATGTTCTGCACCCGCTCAACCATGTTAACATGTCGCAGTCTACGAATGATGTATATCCCACCGCGTTACGCCTCACGCTTAGCCGCGATCTGGATAACCTTGTAACGGACATGGCCTATCTGCGTGATGCATTTGCGCGCAAGTCCAAAGAGTTTGCGGACGTGATCAAGATGGGGCGGACGCAATTACAGGACGCTGTGCCAATGACTTTGGGCCAGGAGTTTGGCGCGTGGGCGATCATGGTGACGGAAGACATCGAGCGCGTGACAGAAGCCCAGTCCCTTATCCGCGAGATTAACATGGGCGCGACCGCTATTGGCACCGGATTGAATTCCCACCCCAATTACGCCGCGCTGGTCACAGAAAAATTGCGCGATTTGACCGGCATCCCCGTAGTTGGCTCGCAGGATTTGGTGGAAGCCACACAAGACACCGGTGCATATATACAACTCTCCAGCGTGCTGAAACGCGTGGCAACGAAGATCTCTAAAATTTGTAACGACTTGCGCCTGCTGTCCTCTGGTCCGAGGGCGGGGTTGCATGAAATCAACTTGCCAGCAATGGCGCCGGGGTCGACCATCATGCCAGGTAAGGTTAATCCCATTATCCCTGAAGTGGTAAATCAAGTAGCGTTTGAAGTCATCGGCAACGACATCACTGTAACGCTTGCGGCGGAAGCCGGCCAGCTGGAATTGAATGTGATGGAGCCTGTGATTGCGTTCAACCTTTTCACGTCGCTCAATATGTTGGGACGCGCCTGTCGAACGCTGGCCGACCGTTGCGTAAACGGCATCACCGCTAACCGGGAAGTTTGCCGCGCGATGGTGAAAAATTCCATCGGATTGGTCACCGCGCTCAATCCTTACATCGGCTATGAAAAGGCCACGCTGGTTGCGAATGAAGCCTTGAAGAGCGGGCGTTCGGTCTACGAGATTGTTCTGGAAAAGGGTTATCTCAGCCAAGCCGAACTTGACGACATCCTCGCCCCAGAGAACATGACTCGTCCACGCTACATTCATAGGCGATGAATGGATGTCATCCATTCATATGGCGATTGCGCCACGCGCCAAAGTCTCCGAGTTATAGCGCCTCAAAATCCGACGGGTTGCCCAGCGCCTGACTCGTGACCGACGGATCAATCCGTTTGACCAGCCCGCCCAGCACGCTCCCGTTTCCCACCTCGACAAAATGGCGGATTCCGCTCGCGATTATCGCCTGCGCCGACTCGGTCCAGCGCACGCGCGACTGCATCTGGGCACGGATGTCGGCGCGGAGGTCGTCGGCGGAGGTCAACGCGCGGGCCGCGACGTTGCCGTAGACCGGCGCGGACGCGTCGCGCATGGGGACCGCGTCCACGGCCGCGTTCCATTCGGCTTGGATGGAGTCCATCAGCGAGGAATGCGCCGCGATGGAAACCGCCAGCGGGAGGGCGCGCTTCGCGCCCGCGGCTTTCGCCAGTTCCATGGCGCGCTCCACGGCGGGTTTCGCGCCGGAGATGACCACCTGCCCCGGGCAGTTATCGTTCGCCACCTGCACCGTCTCTCCCTCGCGGCTGGCCTCCGCGCAGACCTGCTCCAGTTCGGGGATGCCGAGATTCAAGATGGCGGCCATGCCGCCGGGCGCGAGTTCCCCGGCGCGCTTCATCAACTGTCCGCGCGCACGGACGAGGCGAAGGCCGTCGGCGAAGGTCAACGCGCGGGACGCGGCCAGAGCCGACAGTTCGCCGAGGGAATGCCCGGCCAGCGCGGCCGGTTGAAGGTCCGGGAGGCGAAGCGAGAGGATGCGCCACACCGCCAGCGAGTGAACGTACAAGGCAGGCTGGGTGTTGACCGTGTCGTTCAGTTCGTCGGCGGGACCTTCCGCCATGAGTTTCGAGAGGGGAAATCCCAGCAGGGAGTCGGCATCATCGAAGGTCTCTCTCGCGACGGGATGCGCGGCCGCGAGTTCGAGTCCCATGCCGACGGACTGCGAGCCCTGGCCGGGGAAAATATAAGCGACGCTGTTCGGATCGAAAGACATGAGCGAATCTCCTCTGGCTTAATGCAATGTGACAGTCGTTTTTCAGGCGACTGTCACATTATACATTCGAGGTCGGGCTTTTACGGCTTCACTTCAAAGACGGTCCCGTCGCCGCGGCCGTACACGTCGGGGAAGTAGAGTTCGTAGGCCGTGGTCGGGATGACGTTGAACGTCCCAGCCGTGCCAGCGCGCGCAATGTAGGTGAAGACGTAGGTCCCCGCGGGCAGGTAATCGGCGGAGAGGACGACCTTCTCGTCGCGCAGTTCGGTGTGACTGAAATACCACCAGCCCCAGCCCTTGCGGGCGAAGTCGAGGACGCTGTATTTGTCGGGGACTTGCGCGTCGGTCTGGAGGGAGGCGTCCACCGCTTCGAGGCCCGCGGGCAGCTGGTCGGAGACGACGACGTAGTGCAGCGCGGCGGGCGCGACGATGGTGACGCGCACGCGCACGAGTTCGCCGCGCTGGATGGAGGCGATGGGCTTCCTGGCGTCGTCGAGCGTGAAGTACTGCCGCGAGACGATGATGCCGCGGTCGAGCGCCTTGACTTCGTTGACGGGCAGTTCGGCGTTGAGATAAGCCGTGTAGTACAGGCTGCCCGTCCCCGCGCCGCGCGCGATGACGAGGTAGTTCACCTGCTCGGAGAGACTCTCGCCAGGGACGGAGACGGCGATGGGCTGGGTCAGGTTTTCGGCGGTGACTTGTCCCTGCTGGAGGGATTTTCCGTTCACGCCGACCGCGTAGGAATAGTTCGACTCGAATTCTTTCGAGGCGGACAGCCAGTCGGTGAGGGAGAGCAGCGTCCAGGCGGTTTCCTGCGTGGAGCCCCAACCGTCCGAGCGGCGATGAGCCATCAGCCAGCGCACCGCGTCCACGGTCAGGGGGGAATCGGGGTTGATGCGGATGAAGGCGTCCAGCACGATGGCGGTCGAGCGGAGGTCGGTGTTCCAGTTCCAGAAGTCGGTCTCCGTCTCTTCCCAGTGCGCACCCGCAGCGGAGAGGACGGCCGCGGAGGTCAGGTCGGACATCAAAGTCTTGACGGAGGCGGTTTCCTTCTCGAGGAAGAGCGCCTGCGCAAGGTACGCCCGTCCGTAATTGCCGAGCCGCGAGCGGTTGCCGTAGAGGAAGTCCGCCGCGGTGGACGGGGTCTTGTCGACGCGGGCAAGCACATAGACGATGAAGGCCTGTCGGTTGTACTGCCACTGCGCGTCGTTGCGGTCGAGTTTCGGCAGGTTCTCGAGCAAATAACTCACGCCGTTGTCGAGGATGTTTTCGTCAATCTTGTATCCAGCCTGCCGCGCTTCGATGAGGCCAAGCAGCACGTAAGCCGTGGTCTGCGCGTCGCTTTTTTCGCCGCCCCACCAGCTCCAGCCGCCGTCATAGTTCTGCTTCGAATAGATCCGCTGAAGAGCGACGCTCACTTGCCCGTCGAGTTTGGAATGGAGTTCGACGGAGGGCTGTCCCGCGAGTTCGAGGGCGCGC
>DKTP01000038.1 GCA_002473085.1 Anaerolineales bacterium UBA7227 | reverse complement strand
AAAAATCAGGGGTTTCATGGGTTGACGGGGTAAAACAGAGCCATTAAGATTTCAACATACCCCAGTTAAGAATAGTTTTTTACGTTCATCAGTCTGGAGAAAAAATGAAAAAGACCTTGATTTGGCTCCTCTCGTTAATGACGCTGGCGGTTGTTTTGGGTATCGCGGTCGTGTCCATGTCCCCTCATGGTGACGCTAATGCGCGAGCTGCGACAGACTTTATCGCTCCGCAGATCGCGCAACCAAACATCGCTTCTGAGATTGAGCCGCAAAAGGTCAACTTGACTGATCAAGTCAACGCGCTTACGGAAAAATGGACCGGCGCCCATAAGAAGGCAGGCTGGCTCCATGTTGTCGCCCATCAGGTCCAGGAAAGCGACACTCAAAACATTGCGCCCGATGGCAGTGTCGCCCCAAATGAATTTATCATGGAGGATTGGGTTTTACTGGACGATAATGGTCATGAAATTATGGGCGTTTTTTTGCAACGGAATTTGGATGGGGCGGTTATTCAAGCGTCAATACTAAAAGATGGCTTTTGGCATAATCTCACATACGGTGGTGTGACTCCTGCCCCGGAAAACCTGATGTACGTCTTCGATTTTGGATTTTCATCCATCGCTGTAAATTCACAAAGCGGTTTGAAAAAGACGGAAATTTCAAGAAACGGCAGACCATTCGAAAGTTTCACAGTCGAGGAAAAATACGCTGATCCCGTTGAAATTTTAGGCTTCAAGGCAAAGGTGAGCGCAATCGAAGTTACAGCCTTCTTCAATGTTGATGGAATGGTGGAGGTATATCAAACTATCGTGACGCTGGAGGATGGAACGAGGCGCATAAGTAGTTCTGTGGAGGTCCAGATTTTTCAGCAGGATGTTAAGCCGCCGGCTGAAATAATGAACTATCTCAGCCCAGGAGCATAGCAATCCAATGAAACTTTCTCATAAGATTTTGTTTGGCATGGTAGCAATCCTTATCTTGAGCTCGATTAGCCTGTTCAAGGCACGAGCGGCTTCCACCTGTTATCCATCCTCTGCTGTATGTCTTACGTTGGCGCAAGGGATTCACGATGTCGGCAACCTTGGGGGAAAATATTGGTATCCGAGTGTGAGAAGTTGGACCACTAACCCTGCGCTGAATTTAGATGATATCGGATATGGATATTGGAATATCAAACATGGATGCAATGGCGTGTGGACATGGGGCTGGACATCCTCAATTGGCGAGGTGGAACACTACACTTCCAACTTCTACAGATCAAAAACAATACTTAAACCAGCCTGCAGTAATCCCAACGCCCGAACAGGATATTCTGGAGGCACTCACGATTATTATAAATATCCTTATAGCCACATGTATTTTTTTACACAGTATTCGAGAGCCATTCCCTGATCGCTTTTACACATTAATCTTGACTTGTTAAAGCAACACGTCTTTGTGACGCCGAAACGCCCTCCTATTTCAGGAGGGCGTTTCGTGTATAATTCCAGTGCCGAAGGAGGGAATTGAACCCTCATCCCCGCAAGGGGACACGAGTTTGAGTCGTGCGCGTATGCCAGTTCCGCCACTTCGGCTTGGACGTTAGAGAACGTCCGCTATTTGCGTAAGGCGCTCTCTAGCGACACAGTATAACAAACCATCTCCAACAAGGTCAAGTGGCGGATTGTCAATCCGTCCAACAAAACATGAAACTCGGAATCATCGGTCTCCCCCAATCTGGAAAAACCACCCTCTTCAACGCGTTGACGCGCGGTAACGCGCCGACCACCGCCTCGGCGGGGCGCATCGAAATCCACCAGGCGGTGGTGGACGTCCCCGACCCGCGCGTGGACAAACTCTCCGCCATGTTCAACCCGCGCAAGACCATCTACGCCAAAGTGACGTACGCCGACATCGCGGGACTGGAAGCGGGCGCGGCCAAAACGGGCATCTCAGGCCAGTTGTTGAACGCGCTCTCGCAGATGGAGGGATTCATCCACGTCGTCCGCTGTTTCGCGGACGACAACGTGCCGCATCCGCTGGAGAGCGTGAACCCCGCGCGGGATGTGGAGACGATGGCGGGCGAACTCCTGCTCAACGACCTCGTGGCTGTGGAGCGCAAGTTGGAACGCCTCGTGGAGGAACGCAAAAAGGGCGGCACGGATAAAGCCCTCAACGCGCGCCAGACGGAATTGTTCGAGCGGCTGCACAAGAGACTATCCGATAGCCAGCCTTTGCGCGGCATGGAGTTCAACGCCGAGGAACAAAAGGAACTCGCCAGTTTCGGCCTGTTGACGCGCAAACCCATCCTGACCGCGTTCAACCTCGGCGAGGGACAGTCCGCGCCGCAGATCGAGGCCGACCATCCGACGGTGGCGTTGCAGGGCAAACTCGAAATGGAGATCGCCCAACTCCCGCCCGAGGACGCGGCCGTGTTCATGCAGGAATACGGGATCGAAGAACCCAGCCTCAACCGCATGATCCGCCTGTCGTACGACCTGTTGCAGCAACAGTCCTTCTTCACGGTGGGCGAGGACGAGGTGCGCGCCTGGACCGTCCGACGCGGCGCGGGCGCGCAGGAAGCGGCGGGAGCCATCCACACCGATTTGCAGAAGGGATTCATCCGGGCGGAGGTGGTGGCCTACGACGACCTCGCCAGCCTCGGGTCAATGAATGAAGCGAAGGCCAAAGGGAAGTTACGACTCGAGGGAAAGGAATATCCCGTCAAAGACGGGGATATTGTCCACATCCGTTTCAACGTATAATGAGCGTGGAAGTGGCGCAATCGCTTTTCTCATCCGGAGGATGCCATGTCTCGTTCAAACCGCCGCCCGATTTTGACGTTGGGGGTTGTCCTGTTCATCGTCACGCTGGCGTGTTCCATTTCGCTGGGACCGGCCGCCAGCCAGCCCCCCACGCCTGACGCCACCCGCATCGCGCTGGAAGTTCAGGGGACGACTATGGCGCTGCAATTGACGCAGGCCGCGCTGAACGCCCAAACCGCGCCTACTCAGCCGCCGCCGGTCACCGTCGTCCAGCCCACAGACGCGCCGCCCCAGCCGCCGCCCACCATCCAACCGACGCCCACGCAGGATTTGCAGGCGCGCATGAGGTCGGCGAAAATTCTGGCCTACGAGGATTCGATGGGCGCGTTCCTCCAGCCGTGGGTGAAGCCCACGCTGGACTTGATGGGATTGAACGTGACTTACACCGCAGACATAGGCGACCTGCTGGATTATCTCAATTCGGGAACGCGGTGGGACTTGATCATCATCGCGGCGGAAAGCCGTTCGAGCGTGCAGGGCGAGTTTTGGGATGTGATCGTCCCCAAGGTGACGCGCGACAAGACCGCCCTCATTGTGGAACTCTGGTATCTCTCGGACACCGCCAATGGCCGCATCGCCCAGTTGACCTCGAAGTGCGGGATTCGCTTCCAAAAGGAGCGCTCTGCGGGAGATCTGTCAATCTACACCCTTCATCCCGAACATCCCGTGTTCACCACGCCCAACAGCGGGTTCAGCCTGACCAATTACGTGGGACATTGGGATGACAAGGGCGGCGATTACATCCAGACGACGGGCGGCGACGCGGTCATCCTGGCGGGCGGATTCCCGAAACGTTCCTCGGACTACGGGCTGCTCGCCACCTGTATCGAGGGCCGCGTCATCATCCAGACCTTTTC
Source organism: Anaerolineales bacterium UBA7227 (assembly GCA_002473085.1). GTDB lineage: Bacteria > Chloroflexota > Anaerolineae > Anaerolineales > Villigracilaceae > Denitrolinea > Denitrolinea symbiosum. The sequence goes on along the minus strand of DKTP01000038.1, from coordinate 19,139 downwards.
GGACCACGACTACCACCGCGAAGATATCCAGGCGTTGTGGGAGAATTACGTCACCTGGGTGTTGACGAATCACTTCGCGGTCATGCCGTAGAATGCCAATCTTTATTCGCAGATTTCACAGATCGAGAAAAAGAAAAATCAGCGAAATCATAAAATCTGCGGATGATCTTAATTTCAGGAGACGCTCACCCATGCCCTACAAACTTTCTCCCTGGTCGCTCGCCGACCTCTTCCCGTCCATGGACAGCCCCGAACTGGAGTCCGCCTTCGACCAGATCGAAGAGCAGGCGGCTGCTTTCGAGGGCGCGCGCGGCAAACTGCGCGCCGACATGCCCGCCGACGAGTTCATCCACATCGTCCAGACTTCCGAGGAGATGGCGCGCCTCGCGCACAAACTGGGCTCCTACGCGGGTCTCGCTTTCGCGGCGGATACCCAGGACCAGTCCGCGCTGACCCTGCAAGCGCGCGTCCAGCAGTTCATGGCAGAGATCGGCAACCGCACGCTCTTCTTCAGCCTGTGGTGGAAGGGACTGGAAGACGCCGAGGCCCAGCGCCTGATGGACGCCAGCGGCGGCTACCGTTACTACCTCGAAGAGATGCGTCACTTCAAACCGCACACGCTCTCCGAGCCCGAGGAGAAGGTCGTCAACATCAAGGATGTGACCGGCTCCAGCGCGCTGGTGAATCTGTACGACTCGATCACGAATCGCTACGTCTTCAAATTCAAAGTGGACGGCAAGACGGAAGAGCTGACGCGCGGACAGTTGATGAACTACGCCTACAGCCCCGACCCGAAGACGCGCGCCGCCGCGTACCGCGAACTGTTCCGCGTGTTCGGCAACGATGGTCCCATCCTCGGGCAGATGTACCAGACGCGCGTCCGCGATTGGTACAACGAGGGCATTACGCTGCGGAAATTCAAATCGCCCAACTCCGTCCGCAACCTGTTCAACGACGTCCCCGACGAAGCGGTGGACGCGCTGCTCGACGCGGCGCGCAAAAACGCGCCGGTCTTCCAGAAATTCTTCAAGGTCAAAGCCAAACTGCTGGGGATGAAGAAACTTCGCCGCTACGACATCTACGCGCCCACCACCGCGTCGAAGAAAAAATATTCGTTCGACGCAGCCGCGCAGATGACGCTCGAATCGTTCAGCGCGTTCACGCCCGAATTCGGCGCGCTCGCCCGCCGCGTCTTCGACGAGAACCACCTCGACAGCGAAATCCGCCGCGGCAAACAGGATGGGGCGTTCTGCGCCTCGGTCGTCCCGGAGATGACGCCCTACGTGAAGATCAACTATCAGGGCAGCGCGCGCGACATCGCGACTCTGGCGCACGAACTCGGTCACGCCATCCACGCCATGCTGGCTTCGCACCACAACCTCTTCACCTTCCATTCGTCCCTGCCGCTCGCGGAGACCGCCTCCACGTTCGGCGAGATGATGCTGATTGACCGTATGCTGGCGGAGGAGAAGAACAAAGCCGTCCGACGCGACATCCTCTACCGTCAGGTGGACGACTCCTACGCCACCATCGGACGCCAGGCCTGGTTCGCCCTCTTCGAGCGCGCGGCCCACGACGCGATCATGAAGAACGCCAGCGTGGACGAGGTCTCGCGGATCTATTTCGAGAATCTCAAGGAGCAGTTCGGCGACGCGCTCGATCTCGCCGATGAGTTCAAGTGGGAATGGGTCGCCATCCCGCACTTCTATCACACCCCGTTCTACGTCTACGCATACGCGTTCGGCAAATTGCTGGTGCTTTCGCTCTACAAGCAGTTCAAGGCGGAGGGTGAATCGTTCAAGCCGAAATACCGCAAGATCCTCGCCGCGGGCGGATCGGAAGCGCCCGCAAAAATCCTCGCGGAGGCGGGCATTGACATCCGCTCGGCAGAGTTCTGGCAGGGCGGCTTCGACGTGATCGCGGAGCAGGTGGAGGAACTGGAGACGCTGTAGGGAAGAGAGAGCAGTACTTTTAGAAACCCGTTTTCTCGCAGAAAACGGGTTTCTGGATTAAAGAGGCGTTGCGCCTTTTTGATTCTCTGGATAAATGATATAATGACGGAAATCATACGTCATATGATGGGCGTTTTCCGTCAACGTGGAAGGGAGTTTCCATGCTCGCATCTCTGTTTGGATCGAAGACTGCCGAGCGCGTGTTGATCTTTCTCTTTGCGCGGGAAGAAGGTTATGCCCGCGAAATTGCGCGTTTTTATGGATCCGATCTCAAATCCGCCCAAAATCTATTGGATAAATTCGAAGCCGCGGGCATTCTTTCCAGCCGCGCGGTGGGACGGACGCGTCCGTATATGTTCAACCCGCGCTACCCATTTCTGCCGGAGTTGAAATCTCTTTTGGAGAAAGCGTTGACGTTCTATCCCGAAGAGGAGCGTGAGAGATTGGTTATGAATCGTCGCAGGCCGAGGGGAAAGGGAAAAGCGTTGTGAAGAAAATCCAGAAAATGAATTTGGCCGAACTGGCTGCATATGTCCAAACTCAATTGCGCGCAGAAGGGATCGAACTCGTCTTATCAGGCGGCGCAACGGTTTCATTATATAGCGGCAACAAATATGTTTCGAAAGATGTGGACCTGGTTAATGTGAAATTTGCAAAGAGAAGCCGGGTCAAAGCCGCGATGGAAAAGATGGGCTTTCAGGAGAGCGGGCGTTATTTCCAGCATCCCGAAACCAGGTTCTTTGTGGAATTTCCTGACGGTCCGCTTTCGGTGGGAGAAGAGCCTGTGAAGGAAATCAAAGATGTCGAATTGACGACGGGAACGCTGCGAGTGATCTCTTCTACGGATTGCGTCAAAGATAGATTGTGCGCGTATTATTTTTGGAACGATCAGCAAGGACTGGCCCAAGCGGTGATGGTGGCAAAGCGGCAAAAGGTGGACCTAGACGAGATCAAACGCTGGTCGAAAGTGGAGGGGAAACTAGAGGAATTTGAAGTCTTCAGGTCTAAATTGAGCTAGAGCGTGGAGCGCCGTTCTTTTTTGATTACGATTCTTGCGCGGTATAATTTGGACAGGCGAACGTTATGGAAGACCCCGATTTCGAATGGAACGAAGAAAAGGCGAAAGCCAATCTCAAGAAGCATGGCGTCAGTTTTGTAGAAGCCACGACGATTTTCAACGACCCTCGGCTTGCCACGATTTCCGACCCTGATCATTCAGAAGATGAAGACCGCTATGTTTCGATTGGCATGTCTGCGGTCATGCGTTTGTTGTCTGTGGTTCACGTCTTCCGAAAAGAGAAACATCGTTTGATCAGCGCCAGAAAAGCGACCAAAACTGAGAAAGAAAGATATGAAGACCACTAAAAAGAAACAAGAACAGGATGATGAAATGCGCGCTGAATATGATTTCAGCAAAGCCCAGCGCGGAAAATTTTATCGCCCGTTGGATAAGGGTTATACCGTCCGTGTGACCAAAAAGGATGGGACAGTGGAAGTGAACCACTACGCCCTAGTTGAAGGGACCGTGTTGCTCGCGCCCGATGTGAAGGAATATTTTCCCGATTCCGAATCGGTGAACGAGGCGCTGCGGTCATTGATCCAACTAGCCAACAAGGTTCCTGCACGAAAATATAAACAAACCCGCTCCGCCGCATATCAAGTCGCGGAGAGAAAATGAGCGACAAAAGGACTCTGGCAACCCAGAGTCCTTTTTTTGTCGTCCTTCGACTTCTCATGGTAGGAGCGCCGCGCCTTGCGGACATCCCATTTACGGCGCGGCGAAGACGACCGACCAGTAACCGTCCAACTGGCTTTTATCGTAGAACGCGTAACCCACGCCGATCTCGGTGACTTTATCGTTGAGGATGGCGGCGCGATGGATGAAGTCGCTCATCCACCATTGGACCGCGGCGTCGGGCGTCCCGCCGTATTGCGGAGGCTGGGCGTAGATGTTTTCGAGCGCGACGGAATAAGAGTAGCCTGCGGCGGTGACGCGCGCTCCCACGTTCGAACCGTCTGAGCCGACGTGGCTGAGGAAATTGTGGCAGGCCATATCCGCCGCGTGACTCTGCGCCGCGGCTGTGAGTTGGACGTTGAGGACGAGCGCGGCGAGTCTGTTCGCGGCGCGCTGTGAATTGATCAGCGCGAGAGCCTGGCTGACGAAAGCGGGATTGGGCGTGTAGGCGCAGGGAGCATTGGCCGCCGTCGGCGCTGCGGTGGGGACGCTGCCGCCCGGGAGGGTGGGAATTTCGACCGCGACTGTTTTGCCCACGATAATCGAAACCCAGAGATATTTCCCCCCGTCCACGGGGATCGGGACGTTGTTGCCGTCGCGTAGTTCGAAGTTTCCGAGGAACGCGCCGTCCCGCGCGGGCGCGGCCAGTTCCACCGAAATTTCGGCGGTTTCATTGGGCGGAGTGTAGGGCAGGGGGATGGAGTCCGGCGCGTCCATCTCTTCGCCGTTGGCGAACACGAGCGCGTACCCTTGCGTCCACGCGCAGGAGCCGTTGTTGCGCACCCGCCAGACTTTGGTAAATGTCTCGCCCGCGTCGAAGGGCGTGTTATCCGGCACGGTCACGTCGGCTTCAAAAGCCGCGCTGTTGCTGCAATTGGGCGCGTTGGTGGGGATGACCGCCAGCGGCGTGTTCGTCGGCGTGACGGCGGACGCGGCTGTGGACGCGGCAGTGGAGGCGGTAGAGGCAGCCGTGGACGCGACGGATGGCGCGGCAGTCGGCGCGGCGGCGGAGGGGGCGGCGGGTTTGCCGCCGCATCCGACCAATAAAACTGCGCATACAAGAGCGACAAGAATCTTTTTCATGGTTCATCCTTTCATTAGACCTTATCGGGATGATGCAAACTGCAAAGTGGGGTTGTGGAGGGCGCAGATTTTCGCCAATTTCCCCCGGAGTTACTCCGGCCTGATCTGCGGATCATATCCGATGACGGGAGCCGGTCAGAACATCATCCATTGCCCGCGGGCGCGTTCGAACGCGTCGCTTTGGATCTGCTCTTCGAACGCGTCGCGGTTGAGCGCGGCCATTTCGGCCAGGGCGCGCGCCAGCCGAAACTTGACAAAGCGGATCCCGTGCAAGCGCGCCGCCAGCGCGGGATCGCGGCTGATCTTATAGGCAAGCAGCGAGGCGCGTCCGCCGGGGATGACGACCAGCGTCCGCTCGCGCGGGTACGCGCTCCGCGTCACCGCCTCGTCCATGATGGCCGAGGCTTTCAGATGGAACGCGTACGCCGACGTCTCTCCCGCCTCCCAAACCAGCCTGCGCTCGTCGAGACGGTTCGTGCAGAACTCCAGCCGTTCGCCGATGACCTGGAGCAGGTCCGCCATCTGACTTAACTCCGCCTTCCGCGCCGATGGACGATCCTCGGCCCGCAACTTCCATTGACCTTCGACCTGTTCCGCGTACGAAACCAATACCTCGCCGACGAGTCCCAGCGAGGGCGCAAGCAGCCCGGGGAAGCGCGGCGAAAGATCGCGCAGGACGTCTTCGAGCGTGCAGTTGGAGCGTTCGACCAGAAATTGGACGACGGCCATTTCCACGCGGTCGCTGAGCGGTTCCGCCGACTCGACCTCGGGCGCGAGTCCCCACAAACCGGTGTCCGCGCTTTCGCCGCCGCGATAGCGGACGAGGGTCTCGTCGCCGAGCAGGGACTCCTGCACGGTTTTGGCGGCCTCGCGGATGACCTCGTCTTCGGGCTGGCGCGCGCCGATGAGCGCGTGGTCCGCCGTCAGCGCGACGAGGGCCGCGGCGTGCAGGGGCAGGTGGAAGGTCGGTTCGCCGCGGGCGGAGAGATGAGTCCGAATGGCCGCGCGCACCGAGGTCGGGTCGGTTTTGCCGCGGGCGCGCGGGAGGCGTTCGCCGCGCGTCCACGTGATCTGCGCGGCGTCGTGCTGGGTCCGCATGGCGAATCCCGCGAGGTCGAATCCGTTGACTTCGCCCGCGGCCAGCGCGGCGGTGAGGAATCCCGCCTCGGGCTCGGGGACGAGCGTGAGGCAGGGCGCGCCGAGTTTGAGCAGGTCGAAGATGTGACGGAAGGCGTTTTGCAGCGCCTCGAGGTGCCAGCCCCAATCGTAGCGGCGGCGGCGCAGGACGAGGTGGAACGGCTCGGCGGCTTCGCTTCCCCACAGCCAGCCTGCCCAGAGCGCGCAGAGCGTCCAGTAGGCCTGGTTGGGACGCGGCAGCGCCGTGAGGATGGCCGTGACAGGCGACTCTTTCACGATGGGGGCGAAGTCGGCGACGCGGCCCTCGTAGAGGAGGATGCCGCCGCTCTCGGGGATTTTCTTCGGCCACAACGCGACGGGGACGGCTTCCTCCTGCGCGGCCCATTCCGAGACGGCGTCTTCGAGCGCCAGCCAGACGTTGTTCTCGCGGAATTCGTTCGAGACGGCCAGTTGCTTTGGGCGCGGGCGTTCGTTGTTCACGCTCCACAGGTTGTTGACGCGGTCGCACGCGGAGAGGAAAAGCGCGCTGAGGGCGCGTCGTCGTTCGGGGGTGACGCCCGGCGCGTCGAGGCGGTTGATGAGCGTGGCGAGCGCGTAGATGGCGCGCGGCTGGTAAACGGCCAGCGCCTCCTCCGCGAACTCGCGGTCGGGGTCGTTGGACGGGGCTACGCGTTCGAGCAGGCGGGCGCGGTGAAGTCCCGCGCTTTCGGCGATCTTGCGGGCGCGCTCCACGTCCGCTTCGGCCGCGGGGCGTTCGCCCGAGTCGTTGCAGGCGGGGCAATCGTAGCGGCGGGCGTAGGGCGCGTCTTCGCCTTTTTTCCAGAGGAAGGCGCGGGCGGGAATTTCCTGTCCGCAGTTGGCGCATTGAGTGAGGTAGAGAGATTGCAGGTGTTGTTCAAGTCGTTCGTCCCCCTTTTTGGATATTGCCAGGTCGGCCAGCGCGGCGTTCAGTTCGGTTTCGGTCGGAGGCGCGGCGGTCATCTCGAGCAGGAAGCGCGCGATGGGGTTGTTCGCCGTGACGAGGACGCGGTATCCGCTGCGCGCGGCCTCGACGGCGAGGCGGGGCGCGCTCCCGAACGGGTCGAGTATCCAGCCTTCCTTCGACGCGCGCGGCGGAAGCCATTCGGCGGCGATCCCGTCTTCGAGCGGAGGCAGGAAGCGGGAGAGAGGTCCGTCGCGGGCGGGGAAGCGCCCAACGATAAAGGGAGTCTCGAGCGCGTTCATGGGAGAAGTATAACCTGAAGGGTCAGGTTTTTTCAAGAAGTCCGGTCTTTGTTTTTTCTGCGCCGCGCGGCCAGTTCGCCCAGCCGCATGGAGGATAACTGGCTGGCGACCAGGCCGATGACGAAGAAGATCAACCCGCTGACGATGGCGAGCATGGCTCCCACGCTCACGCCGCGGTCGAGCAGCAGGATCGGCGTACCCCAGACGATTCCAAACGCGAAGCAAATGGCCGAGAGCGAAAGGAAGATCTTGAGCGGGTTGAAGAGCATCATCAGGTTGAGGATTTCCATCACCGTTTCGGCGGCTGTATAGGCGCTGATGGTGCTTTTCCCCTTTTTGCGCAGCGCGACACGGATGGGATGTTCGAGGACGAGGTCTTTCTGGTTGAGGAAGGTCAACACGATCACGTCGCTGAAAGCCATCGAATCGGGGCAGACGTGCAGGTAAGCCTGGACGAGTTCCGTCCGATAGAGTTTGAAGCCCGAGTTGAGGTCCTGGATGGGAAGCGGCATGAGCATACGCGTGAAGAGGCGGATGAGCGACTTGCCGAATTCGCGATACCAATTCGATCTGTGGAACGGGACGCGGCGTCCCACGACGAGGTCGGCGTCGCGTTCCACCGCGACCTGGAAAAGGCTCAGGATATCTTCCGGGTCGTGCTGGCCGTCGCCGTCAATGGTGACGGCGTAAGGCGTGTCGGCCGCCAGCAGGCCGGTCTTGAGCGCGCCGCCGTAGCCGCGGTTGACTTTATGGCGGATGACGCGCACGGCGGGAGGCCGGGCGCGGCTTTCGAGCATCTGTCCCGAGTCGTCGCGCGAGCCGTCGTCCACGAAGACGACCTTCCAGCCGTGGTTTTCGGAAAATTCGAGCAGGCGCGGCAGGAAGGCCGGCAGGGACTCGGCCTCATTGTAAACGGGGACGACGACGGTCAACGCGGGAAGCGGTTTCATGGATGGACGCAAGTATATCATTCCAATTTCCGTTAATAATGTTACAATCCCCATATCTCGTCTCTTCATGGAGATTGACGGAACATATGGCGTTCCTTGAGCGAATCCTCATTGTCGAAAGCGACCCCGACATCAGCGACCTGATCGCCCGTCAGGCGTTGAAGCCGTTGGGCTATCCGGTGGATGTCGTGACGGACGCCGGCGCGGCCATCCGGCAGGCGCTTCAGACTCCCCCCGACCTGGTCATCGCCAACCTGAATTTGCCCGGCCTCAGCGGAAAAGACCTGCTGGTGGCGCTCTCCTCGCAGGGGACGCAGGCGCCGTTCATCGTCATCGCCGAGAAGGGCCGGGAGCAGGACGTGATTCAGGCCTTTCGCCTCGGCGCGGCAGACGTGCTGCTCTGGCCCGCCCGCGACGCGGAGGTAGTCTCGGCAGTGGAACGAGCGCTGACCCAGGTGCGCGAGTCGCATGCCCGCCGTCGTCTCGATGAGCAACTGAAGGCCGTCAACGAAAACCTGCAACGCAAGGTGCGCGAGTTGACCTCGATCGTTTCCATCGGCAGGGCGGTCGTCTCCGTGACGGACCGCCGCGTCCTCTTTGAGCGCATCGTGGAAGGCGCTTTGCAGGTATCAGGCGCGGACCTCGGCTGGCTGCTGCTGGAGGATGAACGCTCCGGGCAGTTCGTGTTGACCGCCCACAGCCGCCTGCCCGAAGTCTGGGCAAAGAAAATGGGACAGCCGCTGGACGATGGCGTGAGCGGGCTGGTGGCGCTTTCGGGAGAATCCCTGCTCATCCACGGGCAGGCTCTCCGCAAACTCAAGGCGGCCGCGCTCGGCCAGGCAGCGGCAGTCACGCCCATCAAAGTCCGCGATGAAGTGATCGGGCTGATGGTGGTCGTCCGCAAGGCGCCGCAGCCTTTTGGCGAGACCGAACAGACCTTGCTGGAAGCCGTGGCAGACTACGCCTCCGTCTCGCTGGTCAATGAACGGTTGTTCCGCGCCGTTCAGCAAAGCGCGGAAGCCGTCCGCGCTGACGGGAAACGACAGGGCGAAACGACGCGCGCCCTGCGCGCCGCGGCGCAAAAAGAACTGGATGGAATCCTCTACCCGCTGGGGTTGATACTGACGACCAAGACTGGTCCGCTTAACGCTGAACAGAGGCAGGCTCTTATTTCCGCCAATTCGGCCGCTCAGCGGCTGGCGGAAGTAATCCAGAAATTCCACTTGGCAGGAGAGCGATGACGCGGCCCTCCTTGATCCTGCTGGCTCTGGACGAATCGCCCTTTCTTCACCTGGGGACGCGCGCGTTACAAAGCGCGGGATACGATACCGCTGCGGCGCAGGACCGCGAAAGCCTGTCTCGAATATTGCAGGAAGCCACTCCCGCCCTGTTGTTGATCGGGCAGACTCTCGCCGGCCAATCGGGGATGAAACTGGCCGCCGAGCAGTTAGAACGATTCCCATCCCTGCCAGTCGTCCTTTACGTGGAACAAGATTCGCTGGAAATCGCAAAGGAAGTCCTGTCTGCCGGGCTGAGCGGGTACATCTTTCCGCCGCTCACCACCTCCGAAATCGTGACCGTCGTCAGGCGCAGTCTCGAGCGCGCCCGCCGTCTGGGAGACTGGGTGCGGGGCGAGGTCAAACGAACCACCGCCTCGCTCCAGCGCCAGGTGGTCGAATTCGACGCCATTTTCAACAACATCGCCGATGGCGTCGTTATTTTAGACAAGCGCTCGCGCGTCATGCTGGTCAACGACACGGCCGCGCGCACCTTTGGGGTGTCGCAGGAGGCGGTCTTTGGGCAGCCGGTTGAACAGGCTGTGCGCCATCCCGACCTGCAGTCCATGCTCGAACGCTCTGCCGAGGACGGGCTGAAATATCACGAGATCAACTTCGACGACGGGCGCGTCTTTAACGCTCACTATGCGGCTATTCCAAATATCGGCTTTGCCATCACCATCCAGGACATCAGTTACCTGAAGGAACTCGACCGCATCAAGAGCGACTTCGTTCATACCGTCTCGCACGACCTGCGCTCGCCCCTGACCTCTGTGATGGGTTATGCCGAACTCATCGGGCGCACCGGCCCTTTGAACGACCACCAGCGCGAATTCATGGCGCGCCTGCAAGCGAGCATCCGCGATATTACCGCCCTCGTCAACGACCTGCTCGACCTGGGGCGCCTTGAAGCCGGCTTCGACTCCCGCCGCGAAGTGGTACAGCTTGAAAACATCATCGGCTACACCGTCAACCTGCTGGAGGGGCAATCCCGCGCGCGCAACCAGACGATCAAATTCGAACAGCAGTCCGGCCTGCCGCCGCTGCGCGCCAATCCTTTGCGCGTGCGCCAGATGCTCGACAACCTGATCGGGAATGCCATCAAATATTCCCCGGCCGGCGGCGAGATTCACGTGAAATTACGCTCCGAAGACGGACAATTGATCCTCGAAGTGAGCGACGACGGTCCCGGCATTCCGCCCGCCGACCAGCCGCGCATCTTCGAAAAATTCTTTCGGGCCGAAAACGTTCCCGAAACCCTTCCCGGCTCCGGGCTGGGACTGGCGATCGTCAAAACCATTGTGGAAAACCATCAGGGGCGCGTCTGGGTTGAATCCACGCTGGGGCAGGGAAGTTCCTTCTTCGTCGTCCTGCCCGCCTACATTCCCCCGATTTCATAGCGCAATTTGCCGCCTGCCCGTTAAAAAAGCCTCCGCCGGGGAGAACCGGCGGAGGCATTCGCCAAAGGAGGAGACAGTGAGGAGCAAGTTGGAGGTGTCTGTGTTCCGTCTCCGCCCATATGTTAGCAGGTTTTCAAAAGTCTGACAAATCCAAATGTCACGAATAACAAGTGATGATAATCACAAAGTGTCCGTGAACGGGGGTTCGCCCCGAATGATGAAAATTTTGAATCTCGAAGTTCTACTTCGGGAAAGCTGCAAGTAGAACTTGTGGAATCCTTTTTATTTTCAAATCAGTCAGCCGTCCTTGCGGGGCAGGCGGGACAGGATGGATTGGTCCGGCTTGCGCGAGGAAGGCGGCGCGGCGCTCTCGCCGCGCCGAAGACTTTCCAATTCGCTGCTGAAACTCATCCAGTCATTCACGAGGATGACGAAATGCGGCGTCTTATCCTTGAAGAAAAACGAAGACAGGAACGCGCGTAAAAACCAGGCCGGCGCCGGCCAGCCGTTCAGTTCGAGCACGATAGCCGTGCGTCCGCCCAGCGAGAGAAGCACATCCCGCTTCCAGCCTCGCGTCTGTTTCGGCGGAAAGAGGGCGCTCATCTCGGCGGTGGTCGAACGCCGCAGGCGTTTGTGCGAAATGTTCAACCGCAGGAACGGCGTCGTCAGTCTCAAATATTTGGGGAACGTCTGCACATAAGCCATGCCCCGCATCGCCAGCAGCAACAGCGCGCAGAGCGTGATCCCCGCGCCGAGCAAGAGCATGCCTTGCCAGCGCCAGGGTTGCGACTGTCCGAGCGGGTCCTTGTAAAGCGGCCATGCCAGCGCGGCCAAAAGCAATCCCAGCGCCAGCGTCTCAGGCCACCAGCGGTTGAGGATCTCGCGATAGACGACGAGGGGATAACGGCGACCGCGGCGGGCCATGCCCTAATTCTCCTGTGGGGGGATTTCTCCCGCCTCTTTCTGGACCTCGACCGGCTCCCCGTTTAACTGGCCGATCAGCCGCCCAATCGCCTGCTCGAGGTGCTCGCCGCGCAGACTGAACGTGATGTCGCCGCGCGTCTTCTCGATGATGCCCCTCGCCAGGTCGGTCTGACGGCGCAGGCCGCTGGTGATGGCGTCGGGATAGTCCATGCTGACGAGCGCCACGTAGATGTCGTCCATCGCGAGGAGGAGCCTTTCCGCTTCCGGCGAATAGCCGTGACGCAGGATGTCCAGCGCGCGGCGGCGGAGTTCGCCTACCGTTTCGGCAAGCCCATTAAGATACGTGGCGCCGGTTACTTGTAATTCTTCGGGCGTGGGCAGCGGCTGGTTTTGGATGAGAGCGCAGGTGGCGCTGGCTTCTACGAATTCCTTGAGCGCGTCCTGGGTGTACCCCGCGTAGTACAGATCGGGATGCTCGCGCAGGTCGGCGCGCAGCCGTCCGGCGAGGGAGCGCGCCTCGGCCAGCAGGTCCGCCATCCCGTCGGTTTCGAGGCGGTGCGCGGCGCGGATGGCGAGCGAGCAGACGCGGGTCAGTCCCCGCGCGGTGGCGAGGGCGCGGTCGCGGGCCGCGGTGCGGGCGTCAAAATCCCTGCGGATTTGTTCTGCGATGGATTCGAGTTTGTGCATGTCAGTCTGCTTTATCGGCGGGCGGTTCGGGCGGCTGGTGCGGACGGAAGAGGCGCTCGGCCAGCGACGAGTTGACCGGCACGGCGATCTCGCCAAAGGCGGCTTCGTAGCGCGCCAGGTTTTCGCCGAGGGCGCGGTAGAACAGTTTCGCGCTGAGCGGCGACATGAGCAGCCGCGCTTTGACCACGGCTTTGTTTTCGCCGGGCAGGGCGTGGGCAAAGTCCATTACGAGGTCGGCGGGGGAGTGGGAGATGCGCGCCAGGTTGGCATAGACGGTATCGAGCCCGGTCGGGATCTCGAGCGCGATGGGAACGGGCTGCGGGTTGTTTGACATTCGTCCGCCTCCGCTAGAACGGGATGTTGTCCTCGGCGGGAGCGACCATGTCGCCGGCGTCCATGCCGCCCATCCCGCCTTCGCCGCCGTCCTGCCGCGAGGAGAGGAAGCGGACGATGCTGGCGGTAATTTCGAAAGAGGCGCGCGGCTGGCCGTCCTGTCCCGTCCAGACGCGCGGGCCGCCTGTGGCCTGATCGCCGGTGAGACGGCCTTCTACAAGGATCATCTGGCCCTTTTTGACATATTGGTTGCAGATTTCTGCCTGTTTGCCCCAGGCCGAAATGCGGAACCAAATGGTCTTTTTTACCTTTTCGCCGGCATTGTTTGTATACGTCTCGTTTACGGCCACCGAAAAGCTTGTGACTGCCTGTCCGGCAGGCGTGTATCGCATTTCAGGATCGCGCCCAACATTGCCGGTGATAATTACAGTTTGAAATGACATGCTTCCTCCGAATATGTTAATTGAGATGAATTTGTGTCCAGGGTTCTTCTTCGGGGTCTGGGTTGCGCATTGCGACCGATAGCGCGTCGAGGAGTTCAATCGCCAGACGGGCTCTTTGCGGAATTTTTGCGTTTTCTTCGATTCGTTTTTTAAAAAGAGAACTGCTTTTTGCGTGTCTGCCGTTCAACGATCGCCAGCGCATCCATATTGTCTCCGGCGATTATGGCGTATAAGGATGTTGAAAAGGCTCTGAAGGTATCGGTCATTTCACAACTTGTACAGGGCCCCGCCGCTCCACGGCGGGGACGGATGAAACGGGTTTATTTTACACGATAACCTTGCAGTTATTTCTTCGCTTTGGCGCCGTCTTCCGACCATTGCTGGACGAGGGCGCGTAAGTTGCGCTGGTGGAGCGCCTCGGCAAGTCCGCCCAAATGGACGCGGCTTTTTCCGCAGTCTTCGATGGCGATCCCGGCGAGGGCTTCTTCGGGGTTGCGCCGCCGCAGGGCCGCCTTCACGATTTTTTTCAGATTCGTGAGGTAGGCGAGGTTTTCTTTCACCGCCGCGTCGATCTCGCCTCGCAGGATGATGTCGCCGTGTCCCTGGATGATGTTCTCCAGTCCCATGCGCCCGATCTTGCGGATGGAGGCGGCGCTGTCTTCGAGGCTGCCGTCCACCACGTAGGGCAGGGGCATGAAGGCGTCGCCCGCGAACAGGACGCGGTCCTCCTCCACCAGTACGGCAATCCCGTCGTCGCTGTGACCGAGCGCCGACATGATCGTCAGGTTCTTTTTGCCCACGCGCAGGGTCAATTCGCCCGAGGAGAAGGTCATGTGGGGGAGGACGATCCGCGTCTGGCGGAAGGCGTTGTTTTGCCGGCGCGCGGCTTCCAGCGACGGGAGGCCGCGTTCCTCCAGCAGTTCGCGGCAGCGCGCGTGCGCGATCACCGTCGCGTCGGGGAAGAAGCAATTGCCCCAGGCATGGTCGGCGTGGTAATGGGTGTTGATGATGTAGCGGACCGGCACGCTCAATTCCCGTTCGATGAAATCGCGCATGCCGATGGTTTCATCGGGCAAAGCCAGCGTGTCTATCACCACCGCCCACTGCGGTCCCACCACCACCCCGGCCGTCACCTGCGCGTAGACGTCGCTCTGGAACCAGTATACATTTTCAGAAACACGTTCGCGTTGCATATTCCATCCTTCAAAAAAAATCATGCCAAAAATAGCATGGACTGAAGATAAAGTCAAGTTATCTATACAACATCAGGCGGATTCCTCGTTTGCGCCAATCTTCGGCGCTTGACACAGAACGCCTGTTCTGGTATATTTATAGCACAAATGAGCGAGTTATGGCTCAGGAGGTTGCCATGATGATGGTGCGTAAACGAAGCGAAGAACCCAGCGAAAAACACATTCGCATCCTTGAATTTCTTGCGAAATACATGGATGAAAACGACCGCCCGCCGTCCATCCGCGAGATCTGCTCCGAGGTGGGCATTTCATCCACCTCGGTAGTCAACTACGATCTCGATCAACTGGAAAAACGCGGCTACATCGTCCGCGACGGGCGCGTCTCACGCGGCCTGCGCCTGACCGAAAAGGTCAAGGAAGTGCTGGGCGCGTTCGGCGACCTGTTCCGCATCCCGGTCCTCGGGCCGATCGCGGCTGGTCTGCCCCTCCCCGACCTCCAGCCGGGACGGACGTTCTACACCGACAACGAGTCCCACGCGGTGGAGATTGCCCGCAGCCTCCTGCCATCCAAAGAAAAAGGCAACGACCTGTTCGCCCTCGAAGTCAAAGGGGACTCGATGATAGACGCCATGATCAACGACGGCGACATTGTGGTGATGAAACCGGCCGTGGAAGCGCGCAACGGAGAGATGGTGGCGGTCTGGCTTCCCGAAAACAACGAAGCCACGTTGAAATATTTCTTCAAGGAAAAAGACCGCTACCGCCTGCAGCCCGCCAATCCCACCATGGCCCCGATCTACGTCAACAAGAACAAGCCGCTGGAGATCAAAGGCAAAGTGGTGATGGTCATCCGCAAGATGGAAACCATGAAGCAGTGACTGAATAACATAGCCGCTTTGCTCCGAATCAAAAAACGACCGCCCGAATGAGCGGTCGTTTTCGTTTTACGGATAAACCCTAGGCGAGTTCGACCACGCCGCCGGCTTCCTCGAGCTTCTTCTTGGCATCCTGCGCGGCGTCCTTGCCGACCGCGGAAAGCACCTTACCGCCGGCCGTTTCGGCCAGGGCTTTGGCTTCGCCGAGGCCGAGGTTGGTCAACTGGCGGATGACCTTGATGACCTCGATTTTCTTGGGGCCGGCGTCTTTGATGATGACGTCGAATTCGGTCTTCTCTTCGACGGGTTCGGCGGCCGCGCCCGCAGCCGCGCCCGCGACCATCGCCACCGGGGCAGCCGCGGAGACGCCCCATTTTTCCTCGAGCATCTTGACAAGTTCGGCGGCCTCGAGCACGCTCAGTTCGCTCAGCGAGGCAACCAGGGATTCCAGATTTGCAGCCATTGTTTACAAACTCCTTGCTTGTTGTTGGTTGATTTTAGAATGTACGACTTGCATCGTCTTCGCGAACTTATGCCGCGGCGGGCTTTTCAGAATAAGCGCGTAACACCGACGCCAGCGAACGGGCCGGTTCGGCCAGAGTGCGGACCAGTTTGCCGGCCGGGGCTTGCAGCACGCCCAACAGTCGGGCGCGCGTGACCGGGAGCGGGGGCAGTTCTGCCAGGGCTTTTACCTGCGCGACGCTCAACGCCTGTTTGCCCATGAAGCCGCCTTTGACTTTGGCGAACTCCATTCCCTTCACCGCCTCGCTCAAAGCCTTGGCGGTCGCGGCCGCGTCTGTGAACGCGAACGAGACGGCGGTGCTTTTCACGAGCAACTCGGTCGGGACGCTCATTCCGCTGGCTTCGAAGGCGCGCTTTACCAGGGTGTTCTTCACGATGTGAAACTCGCCGCCAGCCTCGCGGATCTTGGCGCGGATGGCGTCCAGGTCTTTCATCTTCGCCCCGGTGTATTCCACCAGAAGCACGGCCTGGCTGCGGTTTAACCAGTCTACGTACTGGTTCAGCGTTTCTTCCTTGCGCTGTTTAGAAATGGCCAAAGGACAATCACCTCCTTTCACAAAAAAGTCTTTGCCACTCGTCGCGAGGCAAAGACTTTTTGCGCGGTCCCGCAGGGACCAATCGGCTAGTCAGTCTCCACCTGGGCAGGGGATTAAGTCCCGTTGGGGGACGCCTGCCGTCATTGGCGAAGTGGCTTGTTTAAGTCGAGCGAATCTTATTCGCTTTCCTCCAATGCCTGGGCCGCGTTGGGGTCTACCTTGATTCCAGGCCCCATGGTGGTCGCGACCGTGATGCGTTTTACGTACACGCCTTTAGCGCCCGAGGGACGCGCCTTGCGCAGGGCGTCCATCAGCGCGGTGAAATTGTCGTAGAGTTTATCCGCTGGGAACGAGGCCTTGCCGATGGAGACGTGGATATTGGCCGTCTTATCGAGACGGAATTCCACGCGCCCGGCCTTCGATTCCTGGATGGCGCGGCCGAGGTCGGCGGGAGCGACGACGGTCCCCGCCTTCGGGTTCGGCATGAGGCCGCGCGGCCCGAGCACGCGTCCGAGGCGGCCGACTTTGCCCATCATGTCGGGCGTGGCGATGGCTACGTCGAAGTCCAACATGCCGCCTTCGATTTTTTTCAAAGACTCGTCGTCGTCCGCCACCAGGTCGGCCCCGGCCTCACGGGCGGCAGCGGCGCCGTCGCCCGCCGCGAAGACGAGGACGCGCACCGTCTTGCCGAGTCCGTGCGGCAGGACGACAACGTCGCGCACTTGCTGGTCCGCCTGGCGCGGATCGAGCCCGGTGCGGATGTGGACTTCCACTGTCGAGTCGAATTTGGTGGTGGTTGTTTCGCGGGCCAGCTCCAGCGCGTCTTTGGGAGCGTAGATCTGGTCCATGTTCACTTTGGCCGCGGCGGCCACATATTTTTTACCGTGTTTTGCCATGGTTTCCTCCGTGGTGCAAGCGGGCCGCGCGCGGCAGCCCTCCCACTATGTTAATCAACGACGTTCAAGCCCATGGAGCGGGCGGTGCCTTCGACCTGTTTCATCGCGCCTTCGACGTCAATGGCGTTCAGGTCTTTCATCTTCAGTTCGGCGATCTCGCGGACCTGCTTGCGCGTCACCTTTCCGACCTTGTCTTTGTTCGGGACGGCGGAGCCTTTCGGCACGCCGGCCGCCTTGCGGAGAAGCACCGCCGCCGGCGGGGTCTTCAGCACGAAGGTGAAGGAATTGTCGGTGTAGACGGTGATCTCTGCCGGCAGCACCTCGCCCTGGCGGTTGGACGTGCGGGCGTTGTACTCCTTGCAGAACTGCATGATATTGATGCCATGGCCCGCGAGGGCGGGACCGATGGGGGGCGCAGGGTTGGCCTTGCCGGCCTCGATCTGCAGACGGACGATCGCTTTCAGTTTCTTTGCCATAGTAACTCCTATGTGGTTTTAGCGGGTCTTGGACCCTCCCACGATCTCAGTAAACAGCCATCAGCGCGCAGTAATCAGAAGACTGATTACCGACACTGAAAACTGGTAACTGGCTTATTAAGCCTTCTCGACTTGCAGGAAATCCAACTCGACGGGCGTCTCGCGTCCGAAGAAGTTGACCATCACGCGGACTTTCGTGCGCTCCATATCAATCTCGGCCACGTTGCCGCGGAAGTCGTTGAACGGGCCGTCAATGATGCGGACGCGCTCCCCGACCTTGAAGGTGACTTTGACCGTCGGCGCTTCGGCTTCCATGCGCTTGATGATCTGGTTCACTTCCTCCGGGCGGAGGGGGGTGGGGGAATTGCCCATGCCGACGAAGCCGGTCACGCCCGGGGTGTTGCGGACGACGTACCAGGACTCTTCCGAGAGCGCCATGTTGATCAGCACGTAGCCGGGGAAGATGTGACGTTCCACCGTGCGGCGTTTACCGTCGCGGACTTCGATCTCCTCCTGTGTGGGGATGACCACGTCGAAGATCTTGTCCTTCATGTTCATGGTTTCGATGCGCTGCTCAAGATTATGGCGGACTTTGTTCTCATAGCCTGAGTAGCAATGGATGACGTACCAGGCCGGACTGCCGTCCGCAGGCAGGTCCACGGGGGCGCCGAGATTGGTGGGCAGGATCGATTCCAGCGCGGACGGCGCCTCGGTCGCGCCCGGCGCGTCGACAGCCTCCGTCGCGGAGGAATCATCGGTCAAGACCGGTTCGTCCGGCGGGTTCACGTAGGCCTCGTCCGGTTCGATCGGCTCCTGCGCAAATTGCTTTTCGGGATCCTGCAAGTCCATCCAAACCTCAAAGACTACAAGTTGATGATCAGGGTGATCAGGTAATGGCCAATACCGTCCACGATGCCGAGGTAGACGCTCATCACCAGCATGACCGCGAGGACGATGAGGGTCAATTGCCAGGTTTCGGGCCAGGTGGGCCAGTTAACTTTGCGAAGTTCGCCGTTGGTCTCGCGAAAGTAGCGCGAGATGGCGTTCGGTTTTTTTTCGTCGGCCATGTAGATCTGCTCCATCTATCTTGCTTATTTTGACGGCCAAAACGCCGCCACGAAGACGGCGTTACCAATCAGGCAGGCCAGGCAGGACTTGAACCCACAACCGCTCGTTTTGGAGACGAGTGCTCTACCAGTTGAGCTACTGGCCTAGGTAGTCTGTTAGTCTCATAGTCTAATGGTCAGGATTTGCAAGCATTAGACTATGAGACTGGACGACTATTCGACAGCAGACTACTTCGTTTCGCGGTGCAGCGTGTGTTTGCGGCAACGCGGACAATACTTCTTGAACTCGAGACGATTCGGATCGTTGCGCCGATTCTTCTCGGTGGTGTAGTTGCGCTCCTTGCAGTCGCCGCATTGCAGCGTGATGACGGGGCGCACATCCTTCTTCTTGGAAGCCATCTCTTACCTTCTATTCGATGATCTTGGTGA
>DKTP01000042.1 GCA_002473085.1 Anaerolineales bacterium UBA7227 | reverse complement strand
TCCGAGTCGCGGGCGTATTTCCCCGCCCGCGCCCGCGTCGTCGAGACGGGCTATCCCGTGCGCGCCGGCCTGCTGAAATGGGACCGCGTTTCGGCGCGAAAAGTTTTCGGCTTGCGCGCTGAAAAGCCCGTCCTGCTCGTCACCGGCGGAAGCCGCGGGGCGCGCTCCATCAACCGGGCGGTCTTGCGCCATCTGCCTTCCCTGCTGGAGGCCGCGCAGGTGATCCACGTCAGCGGCCAGTTGGACTGGCCCGCCGTCGAAGCCGCGGCCGCTGAAACGTCGGGAGCGAACCGCCGCGATTATCACGCCTTTCCCTATCTCCACGAGGAGATGGGCGCCGCGCTGGCCGCGTCCGATCTGGCGGTCTCGCGGGCGGGCGCGTCCGCGCTGGGAGAGTACCCGCTGTTTGGCTTGCCGGCCGCGCTGGTCCCGTATCCGCACGCCTGGCGCTATCAAAAGGTCAACGCCGATTATCTCGTCCGCCGCGGCGCAGCCATTTTGTTGGAGGACGACCGCTTGAGCGATGAATTGCCAGCGCGCGTCCGCGCCATCCTAGACGACCCAGCCGCGCTCGCGGCGATGCGCGAGGCCATGCGCGCGCTGGCGCGCCCGCAGGCGGCGGACGCGATCGCGCGTCAATTGACGGCGCTGGCCGAGGAGAAGAAATCATGATCAGCATAGTGTTTATCTTCTGGATGTATGTAATTCTGTTCGCGGTCATCGGCATGTTGCGCGGCTGGGCCAAGGAACTCCTGGTTGGCTTTGCCGTGGTGGTGGCGGTGGCGCTTAATTTCCTGCTTCACCAATTCGCGCCGATGGTCAAGGATCTGCCCGATGGGGACCTGACTCTGTTCTGGATCCGTTCCGCCGTGCTGGGCGTATTGACGTATTTCGGCTATCAGACCGTCATCAGCGTGGCGCGTTTGCAGGCCGGCGCGCGCCGCGAGCGTTTGCAGGACGCGCTCTTCGGTCTTTTTCTCGGCGCCATCAACGGGTATCTGGTGATGGGCACATTCTGGTCTTATTGGGCCGAAGCCGGATATCCCGGCGGGTTTGTGCAGCCGGCTAAACAGAACGTACAAGCGGTGATTGACAAAATGCTCGAATACATGCCGCCGCATTTACTCGGCGAGCCGGGCATCTACTTCGCGGTCATCATCGTCCTCATTTTTATCCTGGTCGTCTACGTTTAATTGCCATGACACACGTCCACTTCATCGGCATCGGCGGGACCGGACTTTCCGCCATCGCACGCCTCCTGCTGGAGATGGGATATACCGTCTCCGGCTCGGACCGCGTCCTCTCGCCGTTTGCCGGGAAGCTGCAAGCCGACGGCGCGACCGTCTTCCTCGGTCACGACGCCCGGAACGTTTCGGGCGCGGACTGGGTGGTGCGTTCCTCGGCCATCGGCGACGACAACCCCGAAGCGCTCGAGGCGCGGGCGCGCGGCATCCCGGTCTACAAACGCGCCGAGTTCCTCGGTCAACTCATGGAAGACAAGATCGGCATCGCCGTGGCCGGCGCGCACGGCAAGACCACCACCACCGCCATGATCGCCTGGACTCTGTTCGCGCTCGGACGCGACCCGTCGTTCATCGTCGGCTCCACTGTCGCCAACCTGAAGACCAACGCGCACGCCGGGCGCGGCAAAGCCTTCGTCATCGAAGCGGACGAGTACGACCGCATGTTCCTCGGCTTGAAGCCGTTCTACGCCGTGGTCACCAACATCGAACACGACCATCCCGATTGCTATCCGACCTTCGAGGATATGTACGCGGCCTTCGCGCAATTCGTTGACCTGCTGCCCGCGGATGGCGCGCTCGTGGCCTGTCTCGACGACGCCGCGGCCAGCGCGTTGATGAACGAGGCGCGGAAGTCCGGCCGCCGCGTGGTGGCTTACGGCTTGCAGGGCGAAAGCACGCTCAATGCGCCGCACTGGATGATGGCGCGCAACGTCCATCCCAACACGCGCGGCGGATTCGATTTCGAGGCCGTCTCCAACCTCTTCCCCGAGACCGAGACCATCCCCGTCTCGCTGCAGGCGCCGGGCGTCCATAACGTCCAAAATTCATTAGCCGCGCTGGCGGTCGTCTCGTTGATGGGACTCCCGCCGAAGAAGGCGGCCGAGGCGCTGGGAGAATTCCGCGGCGCGGCGCGCCGTTTCGAGGTCCTGGGCGAGGCGGACGGCGTCGTCGTCGTCAACGATTACGGTCATCATCCCACCGAGATTCGGGCCGCGCTGGCCGCGGCGCGGGCGCGCTATCCCGGCCGCCGCGTCTGGGCGCTCTGGCAGCCGCACACCTACTCGCGCACGCAGGCGCTCTTCGAGCGGTTCGTCACGGCCTTCGACGACGCCGACGAAGTCATCGTCACCGAGGTCTACGCCTCGCGCGAGGCCGCGCAGGATTTCACCAGCGCGATGGTCGTCAGTTCCATGCGCCATCCCTCGGCGCATTTCGCCGCCACGCTCGACGACGCGACCCGTTACCTGCTCGAACATCTACGCCCCGGCGACGCGTTGATCGTCCTCTCCGCGGGCGACGCCGACCGGGTCGGCGCGGACGCGCTGGCCGGATTGCGGAAACGCGAGAAGTGAGGAGCCATGAAAAAATCGAAATCGGAAACCCGCCGCTTTGAATCCGACGCGCTGGCCCTGCCTCCGCTCAAGATGGCGCTGATCAATACGGAAGCCATCCGCAGCGAGGGCAGGAAGAAGGCGAGCAAACTTCGCAGGATCGCGAAGGGCGCGAAATACAAGGCGGCGGTCGAGAAGTTGATCGTCCATTTGACGAAGATATAGGGATGAGGATGCCGACGATCGCCGATCTGCGCGCTGCCTTTGGAGAGCGGCTGCAAGAGAACGTGACGCTTGCGCCGTATACCTCCGCGCGCATCGGCGGCCCGGCGGACGCGCTCGTCGTTGTCAAATCCGCGGACGAGCTGGCGGACGCGGTCTCTCAATTATGGGCGATGGACGCGCCGTATTTTATCCTCGGCGGCGGATCGAACGTCCTCGTCAGCGACCGGGGCGTGCGCGGCGTCGTCGTGTTGAACCGGGCGAAGGCTGTCCGCTTCGAGACGGGCGAACGGCCGAAGGTCCGGGCGGAATCGGGCGTCGTGTTCAGCAATCTCGCCAACCGCTGCGCGTCGCAGGGACTGTCGGGACTCGAGTGGGCCTCCGCCATCCCCGGCACGCTCGGCGGCGCGGTCTACGGCAACGCGGGCGCGTTCGGCGGGGACGTGGCCGGCAGTCTCATCGAGACAGAATTGCTCACCGGGCGCGGCCGCGAAACATGGACGGCGGACCAAATGGAATACGGTTACCGTTCCAGCGTCTTGAAGCGCGGCGCTGCGCGGGCCGTGATTCTCTCCGCGGCGTTTGGTTTAAAAAATGCGACCGCCGCGGATGTGTCTGCTACAATCGGACAATTCGTACAGCGCCGCAAGTCCACGCAGCCGCCGGGCGCCAGCATGGGTTCGATGTTCAAGAATCCGCCGGGCGATTTCGCGGGGAGGCTCGTCGAAGCCGCGGGTTTGAAAGGCGCGCGTGTCGGCAACGCGGAGATCAGCGCGGTACATGGAAATTTTTTCGTCAATCACGGCGAGACGAAAGCGGGCGACATCCGCGCGCTGATCGAACTCGTGCAGAAGAAAGTAAAGGATGAGTTTGGAGTGATGTTGGAATTGGAAATCGAGATGATTGGCGAATGGGATGCGTAGCGCGTAGTGCGTAGTACGTATTGCGTAATGAGCGATGACGATGGAATCTTTTACTAATTTTCAAGAATGGATGGAGAAAGTTCCCGCCGATTTCAAAGACGATGTTCTTTGGAAGATGACGGTATATCGCATTGCGCTCTTTCTTGGCGAATTATCCTGGTTCGATGCGACCAAACTTGTCGCAGACCGAAGGACGATCAAATTATCTGATCAACTTTACGAGGCAGTTGGCTCAGTCAGCGTGAATATAGCAGAAGGATATTCGCGCAGTTCAGGCAAAGATCGCGCACGATTCATGGAATATTCTCTTGGTTCGGCGCGCGAGAGCAGAGATTGGTATTACAAAAGTCGCCATGTTTTGAGTGAGAAAGTCGCTTTTCATCGCATACAACTTTTGACGCAAAGCATTCGACTACTCTTGACCATGACGCCAAAGGAACGCGGCAGAAATATCCGTGAGGAGCAAGCGCAATATTTCACTGGACCCGAATTAACCCTTGACCAACTCCTTGAGAAAGCTCCATTACCATAAATCAGTTACGCATTACGCAATACGCAATATGATCTCAACCAACCCTTCCCGTTTACGAATTGCCGTCCTCTTCGGCGGACGCTCCGGCGAGCATGAAGTCTCGCTCATGTCGGCGCGCTCGGTGATCGCCGCGCTGGACCCGTCGAAATACGAGGTCTTCCCGGTCGGCATCACGCACGCGGGGAACTGGTTGACGGGAGAAAACGCCCTCGCGGCGCTGGAGCAAAACGAGACCGAATCCCTCGACCGCGCTTTCATGTTCCCCGAGCCCGACCATCCCGGTCTCTACGCGCTGCGCGACTCGAAGCGCGTGAAACTTTCGGATATTGACGTCTTCTTCCCCGTCCTGCACGGCTCGTTCGGCGAAGACGGCACGGTGCAGGGACTTTTCGAACTGGCGGACGCGGCCTACGTGGGCGCGGGCGTGGTCGGTTCGGCGGTGGGCATGGACAAGGGCGTCTTCAAAGACGTGATGCGCGCCAACGACATCCCCGTGACGGACTGGGTTGTGCTGCGCCGCGCCGAGATCCAACGGGACATGGACGCGGCCATCCGCAGGGCGGAGGCGCTGGGGGCGTATCCGCTGTTCGTCAAACCCGCCAACCTCGGCTCCTCGGTGGGAATCTCCAAGTGCAACAACCGCTCGGATTTGGGCGAAGGCCTGATGGAAGCCGCGTCCTTCGACCGCCGCGTCCTCGTGGAGCGCGGCGTGGACGCCCGCGAGATCGAGATCAGCGTGTTGGGCAACGACGATCCCGTCGTCTCGGTATGCGGCGAAGTGCTGCCGAGCCGAGAATTTTACTCGTACGAATCGAAATACGTGGACGGCACGAGCGGACTGGTCATCCCCGCGCAGATTCCCGAAGCGGCCGCGGAGCGGGTCCGCGAACTCGCCCTGCGCGCCTACAAAGCCGTTGACTGCGCGGGAATGGCGCGGGTTGATTTCTTCCTCGAAAAAGAAACGGGACGGGTGATCCTCAACGAACTCAACACCCTGCCCGGCTTCACCAGCATCAGCATGTACCCGAAACTGTGGAACGCCAGCGGCGTTTCGTATCCCGAACTGGTGGACCGTCTCATCCAACTTGCGCTCGAACGCAAGGCGGAACGCGACGCCACCGTCCGCGAATTTCGGAGGGACGCGTGAGCGACAAAGACACTCGCAGCCGTTCGGACCTCGTGCGGGCGCGGCGGAAGGAACAGGAAAACCGCCGCCTGACGCGCGTCCCGAAGCGCGCCTCGCTCCCGACCTCCACCCTGCCGCGCCGCGGCGTGACGCTCGACGCCTCGACGCGCCGCGCCGAACCTAAACCCGTCCGCCGCTACGACGCCGTGGCCGCGGCCGCGCCCGCCGCAGGTCAACTTCAGGCGCCGACGATGCCGCGCATCCGCGTCGGCTGGAGGCTGCTGTCGTTCTTCCTCACAGCCTTGCTCGGCGCAGGGATCTACTTCGCCTGGACTCTGCCCGACTTCCGCGTCGCGGCGGCCTCCCTGATCGGCAACCAGGCGCTCACGGCGGACGAAGTGGAGTCCGCGCTGCATTTGAACGACGCGCCCATCTTCCTGGTCGTCCCCTCCGAAGTGGAGACGGACTTGCGGCTCCATTTCCCGGAGATCGTCTCGGCGAAGGTCTCGGTGGAGTTGCCGAACCGCGTCGTCGCGCGCATCGTGGAGCGGCAGCCAGTCATCCGCTGGGAGCAGGACGGCCGCTACGCCTGGGTGGACGCGCAGGGCGTCATCTTCCGTCCGCGCGGCGAGCGGAGCGACCTGGTGGTGGTCAGCGCCTCGGGGTCGCCGCCGACCGGCCCGAAGTCCATGACGGATCCGCTTGCGCCCGTCCCGTATGTGTCGCCGGGGATCGTCGAATCCATCCGCCTGCTGGCGCCGAACGTCCCGCAGGGCTCGGCGTTGATGTACGACCCGAAGTACGGACTCGGCTGGGTGGACGCGCGCGGCTGGACGGTCTGGTTTGGCGCGAACCCCGCGCAGACGGACGTCAAACTGCGCGTTTATGCCGCGCTCGTGGACGCGACACTGCAACGCGGCATCACGCCGGTATTTATCAATGTGGCGTATCCGAACGCCCCATACTATCGTTTGGGACAATGACATGGAAGAGATTGTAGTAGGCATTGACGTTGGCACGACGAAGATTTGCACGCTGGTTGGGCGCGTGGAAGACGCCGCCTCCATCCGCATTTTGGGCGTGGGCATCGAACCGTCGGAGGGTATCAAGAAGGGCAACATCGTGGACCTGAACGCGGCCACGCAGGCCATCCGCCGTTCGGTGCAGCGCGCCGAGCATACTTCGGGACTGGAGATCACAAGCGCGCTGGTGAGTTTGGCGGGCGCGCACGTTTCGTCGGTGAACAGCCGCGGCGCTTCGGGAATCACCGGCGGGGTGGTGGACGAACTGGACGTGTTCAACGCCCTCGACGGCGCGCGCGCCATCGCCATCCCCTCGGACCGCGAGATCGTCCACGTCATCACGCGCGGCTTCGCCATTGACGGGCAGGACGGCATCCGCCAGCCCATCGGCCTGCACGGCTACAAACTGGAAGTGGAGACGCACATCATCACCGCCTCGGCCGCGACGATGGACAATCTGCGCCAATGCGTGGCCGCGGCCGGAGTGAAGGATATGCAGTTTGTGCTGAACCCGCTGGCCTCCGGCGAAGTGACCTTGACCGAGCAGGAGCGCGAGATGGGCGTGGCCGTCTGCGACATCGGCGGCGGGACGACCGACCTGGCGATCTATGTCGGCGGCAATGTGTGGCACACGATGGTGCTGGCCGTCGGCGGGAATCACGTCACGCAGGACATCGCGCACGGCCTGCGCCTGCCGGTGAGCCAGGCCGAGGAAGTGAAGAAACAGCAGGGGCACGCGCTGCGCAGCGAGATCGGCCCCGAGGAATATTTCAACATCCGTCCCTTCGGCGAGGATCACGCGGTGCAGATCAACCGGCAGGACCTGTCGCACATCATCGAAGAACGCGTGACGGAAATTTTCAAACTGATCCATCAGGAGATCAAACGCTCCGGCTACGACGGCCTCCTGCCGGCCGGCATCGTGTTGACCGGCGGCGTGTCCATGCTGCCCGGCATCAAGCGCCTCGCCTCCAGCGTGATGGGCGTCCCGGCGCGCGCCGCGCAGCCCGAGAACCTCGTCGGCCTGGTGGACAAATTGAACTCGCCCGCTTTTTCCACCAGCGTGGGACTCCTCTATTGGGGCTTCCACGCGCACGGAGGCGAGACGCATCCGACGCGCGGCCGGAAGCGCCGCGCGAAAGGAGAACCGAATATGGCCTTTGCCCACATCAAAGAATGGATCAAGAGACTGCTGCCGTAACGTTCCGAAATCCTGAAAGCCTTTTGGACTTTTAAGATTTCGAGAGTACTTTTTACCCTGCGCGCAAATTAATTTTGCCTGTATAATCGCAAAAGGAGAAGCCCTATGGACGCGAACAAAATTGCCCGAAACCAATCCACAGAATCATACGCACGCATCAAAGTCATCGGCGTGGGCGGCGGCGGCTCGAACGCCGTCAACCGCATGATGGACGAAGGCATTCAAGGCGTGGAATTCATCTCCGTCAACACCGACGCGCAAGCCCTGATCCTTTCGAAGGCGCCGACCCGAGTCCGCCTCGGCGACAAGTTGACGCGCGGCCTCGGCGCGGGCGGCGACCCGGAGATCGGACGCAAGGCCGCGGAGGAGTCCTCCGACGAACTGTACAACGTCCTGAAAGGCTCGGACATGGTGTTCGTCACCGCGGGCATGGGCGGCGGCACCGG
>DKTP01000044.1 GCA_002473085.1 Anaerolineales bacterium UBA7227 | reverse complement strand
AATTTGGCGAAGGTATTGTACATGGAGAACTTATCTTTAATGGAAAGCAGAAAGCGCAAATCAACTGGCTTTGGGTAACTTACCTGACGAATGCAATTGGCGCGCAAACGCTCGCCATCCGAGGCTCCGAAAAATCCGCTTATGGAAAACTATTCGAGAAATTGGTATTGGGTTCCTTACTCCATATTTTGGGCTTCAAACACATCTCACCGCCGCCTCAAGAATACGAAAAAGTCTTCTGGCTTGCCTCTCGGAACGAAAAGCGAGAAAGCGACGCGACCTTACTTTATGAATTAGGACAGGGCGTTCGTTTCGATATTGGCTTCATTGGAAGGGGAAATCCTGAGATCTCTCTCGACAAAGTAACGCGCTTTGAACGCGAAATCTCATTAGGCCGTTCGAAATTTTTTATGGCGACCATCATTCTCGTTGACCGCATCGGAGCAAACAGTAGAATTGAATGGATGGCCCGGGAAGTGCAAGGCTCCATCATCCAAATGAGCGCGGGATATTGGCCAAAGCAAGTTGCGCAAGTATTACACGATTCCATCGGCTTCAAACATGAATTACTTCGGATGAACGACGGCGAAATAGAGAAGTATTTGCGCAAAGAAATACAAAAAGTCCCGCTTGAACAATTTATTGGACTATCAGAGCAATTTGGGAATCACTACGTCAAAGAAGACCAGGCGCAATACGACTTGCCCGACGAACGCTCCGAAGAGGAAGAATAATCACTTAAGGATCACCCATGCCCATCTATCCCCCCGAACCCTTCCGCATCAAAATGACCGAACCGATCCGCCTCGTCTCAAGGGAGGCGCGCGAGTCCGCGCTCAAAGAGGCTGGCTACAACCTCTTCGCCGTCAAAGCCGAAGACATCTTCATTGACCTCCTCACCGACTCCGGCACCGGCGCGATGAGCCAGGAACAGTGGGCGGCCGTCATGCGCGGCGACGAATCCTACGCGGGCGCGCGCTCGTACCTGCGGCTCAAGTCCGCGGTGGAAGACATCTTCGGCTTCAAGTTCTTCGTCCCCACGCACCAGGGGCGCGCCGCCGAAAACATCCTGGCCGCCTGCCTCGTCAAACCGGGGATGTACGTCCCCAGCAACATGCACTTCGACACCACCGACGCCAACATCCGCGCCCGCGGCGGGCGTCCGACCAATCTCGTCATTGACGAAGCCTTCGACCCGTCCAACCCGCATCCCTTCAAAGGGAACATGGACATCGCCAAACTCAAAGCCTTCATCGAAAAGACGGGCGTCGAAAAGATCCCCTTCGGCATGATCACCGTCACCAACAACGCCGGCGGCGGTCAGCCCGTCTCGATGACGAATCTCATCGCCGTGGCCGAAACCTACCGCGCCTACGGCCTGCCCTTCTTCATCGACGCGGCGCGCTACGCCGAAAACGCCTTCTTCATCAAACAGCGCGAGCCGGGCTACGCCGACAAATCCGTCAAAGAGATCGCCCGCGAGATGTTCCGTCTCGCCGACGGGATGTGCATGTCCGCCAAAAAGGACGCCATCGTCAACATCGGCGGACTGCTGTGCATGAACGACGAAAAACTCTTCGGCGACGTGAAAAACGAACTCATCCTGCGCGAAGGATTCCCGACCTACGGCGGACTCGCCGGCCGCGACCTCGACGCCATGGCGGTCGGACTCTACGAGGGGCTGGATGAGGCCTACCTGGGCTACCGTCTCAACCAGACGGCCTACCTCGTCTCCCGCCTGAACGAGGGCGGGATCGCCACCATCCAACCCGCGGGCGGACACGCCGTCTACGTGGACGCGCGCGCCGTCCTGCCGCACATCCCGCAGGGCGAGTTCCCCGGGCAGGCGCTCACCGTCGAGCTGTACCGCGAGGGCGCGGTGCGCGGCGTGGAGATCGGCTCCGTGATGTTCGCCCATCCCGACCCCGAAACGGGACAGATGGTCTATCCCAAACTCGAACTGATGCGTCTCGCCATTCCGCGCCGCACGTACACGCAGAGTCACATGGACTACGTGGCCGATTCGCTGGCAAAGATCAAAGCCCGCGCCGAATCGGTACGCGGCTACAAATTTGCCTACGCGCCCGAACTGCTGCGTCACTTCACGGCGCGGTTCGAGCCGCTGTAGCGTCGTTTACGAAATAACGCGTTCAGATAAAAAGGAGCAGCCGCCTCGAAAGCGACCGCTCCTTTGTCATTCAACGACTCTTGCGCCGCGGCTCATGGGCTGCCGGTGTCGTTGCCACCGGGGCGGCGGAATCCCGCCTCGACAGCCTCGCCGAGGTCGACCTCCGCCGTGGCGGTGGTGGTGAGTCTCGCCCAGTCCACATACAGCAGACCCGCGCCTGCCTCCCGGTAAAATCCAAAGCCGACCTGCCCGGTGCGAAGCGTGGGATCGGAGCCGGTCCAGACGAGCTTCCCGTTGATGTAGAATTTGAAGGACGAGCCAACCGCCACCACTTTGAGTTGATTCCAGCCACCCTGAACCACCGCCGAACTGTCCGTCCAGTCCTGAAGCGTGGTGACGGCCGGGCCGTCCACCAGGAAGACGGCGTAGGAGCCGAGGTTGGAATAGGCAAATTTATATTCCTTGTTCCACCGCCCGGTAGGATCGAGCGGATTGGGCGCGCCGCGGACGGTGACATAGTTGGCGCATTTGACGATTGGACACGTCCCGGTGCGCCTCATCTTGACTTCGTAGGTGAGATCGCCGTAAGCGCCGGCGTGCCTGGCCGAGGCAAAGCCGTCGGCCACTCCCGCGCTGCGATATTGGGATTTCTGAAAAAGAGTCCAGGTCCCGGCCACCGCCGTCCAGCCTGCGGTGGAGCCGTTGAACGTGGAGTTAAAGTCGCTGGCAATGACCTGCTTGCGGAAGTTCGCCACCGTGCGGGCGGTAGCGTTAAGGACCATATAATTCTTGGAGCGTCTATCGCCCATGGCCGCGCCGTTATGACGCTTTGATGGATTGGACCAATACAGCAGGCGCGTGCAGTTGTACCCGGCCTTCGCGCATTTGTTGTTCTCGCCCATGATGGTGCGCCAGCGGTCGGCGGGCTTCTTCCCGAGATGGACGTAGCCATGCCCGTACGCGTACGGCGCGAGTTTCTTATCCACGAACATATCGTCGCGGGCGCCTTGCAAATGGCCGAATTGATGCGTCAGGGCGTAATTGCTCGTCATGCACCGGAACACCGTCACCTGGAAGGCGGTATAGGCTTTGGCGCGAACGGCCGCGGCCCGTCCGCATTCCTTGCCGCCGTTCCTGACGATCATGGCAACCATGTCGGCGCCGTAGGCGTTTCTCAATTTATGAACATCGTTAAGAAACGCGTCGGTGGTCTTCCTTAGACGCGCCAGATCGGAGGCCAGGTTGCCGGTCTCCGCGTACGCCGCCTCCTCCACATGCACCAATCTCAGCCGCGTTTTGACGCCGGATCTAATGTAGGAAGTATTGGTCTGTTTGATGGCAAGAGCGATGCGGGCCTTCATGGCTTTTGTGCTTCCGGCCGCCGCGCGCGCGGCAGACGTGTAGACCACCATCACGTCGATCCGGGAGGCGGGATCAGCCTCGGCGCCAAATTGCTCCTCGGGCAACGCGGCAGACCTGGCTTCGGCCTCGAATTGCTCCCCGGCCGGCGCCTCGCCCGGCAGGTCGTCCTGGGTCGCGGACGCCTCGTCCACGAACTGCGACTGGTCCACCTGCTCGATCCTGTAGAGGTCGCCGCCGGCCCACGAAACTTCATAGATGCCCAGCGGCGAGGCGATATGCGCCAGGAAAATGTCATCGGTCATCACAAGGTAGAAATAACCGTCCACTTCCTTGAGATCGCCGATCCAATACGTCGCCAACTGGTCTTGCTCCAGGCTGGTCACCACGCCGGTGTAACTGGCGTCGGGAAAAAGGTCCAGCGCAATTTCGGGCAGGCGAGACTGGTCGAGGGGATTCCCGTCCGCGTCGTAGAGCAGACCGACGTTCACGCGGACGACGCGGGCGCGGGCGACCGCAGCCTCCTGAGGCGCGTCCGCGAACGTCTGGCCCGCGTCCACAAACAGGGACGGCGGGCTGCCCTGAGCCTCGACCGGAGGCAGGTTCAGCGTCAACGTCGAGACGATGACCAGCGCGCCAAAAAGCCGCAACCATACCGCGGCCCGGCCAGGGCGAATGGGAGATGTAGGTTTCATATCTGACTCCTGCTTTCCTGAAAAAGAACCCTCATCTAGACGGGAACGCGGCCGCGCCTGGACAGTCCGTCGTCCGCAGTTCCCGTGTTTGCGCGTCCATAATGCGCCGCGATGATTATATCTCTGCCAGGGCGGAAAGTCGCCCGCCCATTTGTCCCTATTTTACGCCGACTTCGCCCAATTATCGCCGCGCGCGCGGGATGCAAGCAAAGTGTAAGTATTATTACGCCCCTCGCTTTCATGGTACAGTTGACGCATGACCCGCTGGCTCGATCCTCCCATCCTCGACATCCCCGCCGCGTTCGCGGACCTGCCCCCGCTTCTCGCGCGGACCCTCGTCCGGCGCGGCCTCACGGACGTTTCCGCCGCCCGCGCGTTCCTCCATCCCGAAGAACTCCCGCCGACGCCGTATCCCAACCTCGAACGCGCCCCGGACGGTTCCTCGCGCGGCGGCATCGACGCGGCCGTCGCGCGCGTCAACCTGGCTGCGCGCAGGGGCGAGACCATCTGCGTTTGGGGCGACTTCGACGTGGACGGACAGACCTCCACCGCGCTGCTCGTCCAAACGTTGCGCGGCATTGGAGCGAAGGTTGTGTACTACATCCCGATCCGCGGCAAGGAGAGTCACGGCGTCCACGTGGAGAGTCTCAAGCCCATCATTGACAACGGCGCGACGCTCATCGTCACCTGCGACACGGGCGTCACCGCGCACGCGGCGATTGACTACGCCAACTCGCGCGGCGTGGACGTGATCGTCACCGACCATCACGACCTGGGAGAAACGCTTCCCAACGCGATGACCGTTGTCAACCCGAAGATGCTGCCCGAAGACCATCCGCTGGCGAATTTGGCAGGCGTGGGCGTGGCGTATAAATTGGCGGAAGCGCTGTTAAATTCAGAGAGCAGAGAACAGAGAGAAGAGAGAAGAGAGAAGAAAG
>DKTP01000103.1 GCA_002473085.1 Anaerolineales bacterium UBA7227 | reverse complement strand
CCCGCCATTGCCGAGGCAGTCGGTTTCGGCGCGGCCGTGGACTACCTGGCCGCGATCGGCATGGACAAAATCTCCGCGCACGAACATGAGATCATCGAATACGCGCTGGAACGTCTCGAGGAGATTCCCGGCGTGAAGGTCTTCGGCCCCTCGGCGGACAAGAAGGGAGCCGTCGCGTCGTTCACGCTGGACGGCGTCCATCCGCACGACGTGGCGCAAATCCTCGACCGGGACGGGATCGCCGTCCGCGCGGGGCATCACTGCGCGCAGCCGCTCCACGAGAAATTCGGCATCCCTGCCACCAGCCGCGCCTCGTTCTATCTGTATAATACGAGGGACGAAGTTGACTTGCTGGTCAACGGGATCTACAAAGTCAAAAAACTCTTTGGGTGAACAATCTCGTAGTCTTATAGTCGCTTGGTCGCGTGGTCGCGTAGCCGTTGCTTGATCGAGATGACCATCCGACCATCCGACTATTTGACTACCAGACCAATTGACCATCCGACTACCAAACTAACGGACTATTCGACCAATGGACGATCTCTATCGCGAAGTCATCATCGAGCATTACAAGAATCCCTCCTATCGCGGCCGCCTCGACCCGCACGATATTTCGTTCGCGGATAACAATCCTCTCTGCGGCGACCACATCCAGATTGACCTGCGCGTGGACGCGGACGGGACGATTGCCGAGGCGCGCTTCGACGGTCACGGCTGCGCCATCTCGCAGGCTTCCGCCGACTTGTTGATGGAAGCCATCATCGGCAAACCCGTCGAGGAAGTGAAGAAACTTGGCAAGCAAGACATCCTCGACATGCTCGGCATTGACCTCGGCCCGGTCCGCTTGAAGTGCGCCCTGCTTTCGCTCAAGGTCTTGAAGGCGGGAGTCTATGGACTGGGGGAAGCGGGCGATGACCTGGTGGAGTAAAAACCGTCGCGCCGAAACCATCATCACTGTGGAAATGACATGACTTTCAACTACACAACTTTTGAAGAAGCCCAACTGGAATTTTTTGAGATCGCGCCGGTTTCAGAACTCCCCAATGGCCAGCGTCTCTTTGTGGACATCGGCGATCGTCCCATCGTCATCTTTAATATCGCGGGACGGCTCTTCGCCATCGGCGACGTCTGCACGCACGACGACGGTCCGCTCGGCGACGGCGAACTCGACGGATACAACATCGTCTGCCCGCGGCACGGCGCGGAATTCGACGTCCGCAGCGGGAAGGTGATGAAGATGCCCGCCGTGGTGGACGTCCCCGCCTACCCCGTCCGCGTGACGGATGGGACGATCCAGATCGGAATCCCGAAGGAACAGGCGTAGGCTTTCCCGCGTCGACATGAGAGAACGTCTCTTACGCAGGGCGTATTGCGCGCTCCCTGATAGAGTCTAATTTTTGAGCAGGTCTTTGAGAGTAGAGAAGGGGGAGTCGTCCGCTTCGGCGCGGTGACCGCAGTCTTTCTGGTTGAGGTCCTGCCCGCAGGTGGGGCAGAGTCCCTTGCAGTCGGGTTTGCAGATCGGGCTGGCGGGGATCTCGATCAACGCGTAGTCGCGCAGGAGGAGGGCGAGGTCAATGTGCGCGTCGTCGGGGAGAATCAGGTCGGAGTCGGTCACGGATTTTTCGTTGAAGGCGTATAACTCGGTCATTTCCCAGCGGAGAATTTGATCGAACTCGCGCAGACAGCGCGCGCATTCCAGGCTGGTCGTGGCTTCGAACGCGCCCGTGAGCAGCAGTCCCTGCGGCGTGCGTCCGAGGATGGCCGAGCCGTGGAAGTCGCGCAGCTCGAGGTCGTCCTCGATCTGGACCTTGTCGAAGTCGAAGGGGAATTCGTTGCTGAAGCCGACTTCGTTGCCGACGATGAAGCCGACGTTCAGTCGGAAGGGTTTGCGGGGGTTGGTCATTAGATTTTTCGGTCCACCACGTAGCGCGCCAGGTTTTCGAGCGCGGCGCGTTCCTCGCGGTCGTCGAAGGGGGCGAGGCAGGCGACGGCGCTGTCGACGCGCTGCTCGGCCTCGCGCATGGCCTGGCGGATGGCGTCGCTGGCGCGGATGGATTGGACGAGCCGCTCCATGCGTTCGTGGTCGCCCCAGCCGCCCGCGGCCAGCGAGCGGACGTCGGGGTGGTCGGGATTCGTCTCGGCGTAGTAGATGGCCGGGAGGGTCACGAGTCCCTGCAGGAGGTCCGAGCCGAGCGGCTTGCCGACTGCAGCCTGGTCGCCGGTGAAGTCGAGCAGGTCGTCCACGATCTGGAAGGCCATGCCGAGTTCGTATCCGAATTTTCGGATGGTCTCGCGGATCTCCGCGTCCTCGACGCTGATGATGGCCGCGGCCTGCGCCGCCATTTCGAACATCGAGGCGGTCTTGGCGTAGATGCGCTGGTAGTAGTTCTCGCGGTTGATGACGCCGCGCGCCGAGAACAGTTGCGTCAATTCGCCGTTGACGATGACGGCGAGCGTTTCGGCGAAGAGCCGCGTGAGCGGCAGGTGATTGACGTCGGCGGCGAGTTTGGCGGCGCGGGCGAAGAGGAAGTCTCCCGTCAGGACGGTGGCGGCGGAGGACCAGCGCGCGTTCAACGTCTCCGCGCCGCGTCGCAGGAGGGCGCCGTCGATCAGGTCGTCATGGACGAGGGTGGCGGTGTGGAGCAGTTCGGCGGCCGCGCTGAGGGTGACGAGCTGCGCGGGCGGGCCGTCCAGCATCCCGCCGACCAGCAGGGTGAGCGTGGGACGGATGCGTTTGCCGCCGGCCGAGAGCAGATGATCGAGGGCGGCGCGCATGTCGGGGTTGCAGTTCTCGCCCTGGGCGCGCATGAGATCTTCAACCTGGCGGATTTGTTCCTGAATGGAGGTTGTGATAATCGTATTGTTCAAGTCTCACCAACGGAAGAGGCGGGCCGCGTTGTCGGCGGTGACGGCGGCGACCTCGTCCATTTTTTTGAATTTTATTTCTGCAATTTTATCAGCAATTTCAACGACGAAGGCAGGTTCGTTGCGTTTGCCGCGCTGCGGGACGGGGGCGAGGAAGGGCGAGTCGGTTTCGATCAGCAGCCGGGCAAGCGGCAGCTGGGAGATGACGGCGCGTTTTTGGTCGGCGTTCTTGTATGTGACGGGACCGGTGACGCCGATGAAGAAATTCATTGCGACGGCTTTCTGCGCCGTCTCCAGCGTCCCGTTGAAGGAGTGCAGGACGCCGGGCCGTTCGGCGAGCGGATGATTTTCCGAGACCAGGCGCGAGCGCCATTCAGACAGGATTTCCAACAGTTCGACGGAGGCGCTTCCCATCCAGGCGTCGTTCTCCTCGCGCATGTGGATGACGGCTGGTTTGCCGATCTCCGCCGCGAAGTCCAACTGCCGCTTTAGCGCGTCGCGCTGACGCGCCCGCTGCGCTTCGTCCTTCACCCAATAATGGTCCAGACCGATCTCGCCGACCGCGACCGCTTTGGGATGCGCCGCCAGTTTGCGGACCTGTTCGAACGTCGCCTCGCTGAACTCCTCCAACTCGGTGGGATGGAACCCGACCGCCGCGTAGATGGCCGCGTCGGACTCGGCCAGCTGGAGCGCGTCCGCGCTGGAGCGGTGGTCGAGTCCTGGCACGAGGAAGCGCTCCACGCCCGCGGCTTTGGCGCGCGCCAGCATGGACGCGCGGTCCGCGTCGAATTGGCGAAAGTTGAGATGGCAGTGCGTGTCGGCGAGGCGCATGGCGAAGGGATTATATCAGCCCGCCGCGGCTCAGCCGGGCTGCAAAATAGCGTATACTTGCCGTATCCTCTCCAAAGCGGAAAATTCTCCTCGGTCGATTTCTACGCGGGAACCTTGCTGATCGTGAAAACCTCTCTTATTCAGACACGAACTTTCCTGGCCTGGAGCGTCCACCTCTTCACCGCCACCGGCGCGGTGTGGGGATTTCTCGCCCTGCGCGCCGTCTTCGCCCATCAATGGAAACCCGCCATCCTCTGGATGTTGATCGCGATGATCGTGGACGGCGCGGACGGTTTCCTCGCCCGCTGGGCAGACGTGAAGACCTACGCACGCGCTCTCGACGGCGCCCTGCTCGACAACCTCCTCGACTACCTCAACTATGCCGTCGTCCCCGCGCTGTTTCTCGTTGAAGCGGATCTCCTTCCACCCGCGCTCGCGCTTCCCACGGCCTTTGCCATTCTCATCGCCTCAGCTTACCAATTCACCCAGGTGGACGCCAAGACCGACTCCACTGACGAATATTTTTTCAAGGGCTTCCCCGATTACTGGAACGTCGTCGCAATCTACATGCTCATCCTGGGGCTGAACCCCTGGATTAACTTTGCCTTCATCGCCTTTTTCACCGTCATGGTCTTCGTCCCCATCAAGTACGTCTATCCCACGCGCGCCAGCCGCCTCCGAATTCTCACCATCGTCCTCAGTTACCTCTACGGCGCGCTCGGCGTCGTCGGCGTCATCCTCTATCCCGACGTACCGATGTGGATCGTCTACGCCTCCTTCGTCTACGTCGCTTATTACATCGGACTCAGCCTCTGGCCGCGTTCGCGCGTTCAATCGAAATGACCCGCGTCGAACTTATCTCCGCCGCGACGGACGAACTGCTCGACGCGCTCGCGCGGCTCATCCCCCAGCTCAAGATTTCCTCCCCCCGCCTCACGCGTGACGTTTTGACGGCTCTTGTTTCCTCCGACGCGTCCACCCTCCTCGCCGCCCGCGACGACTCGGGACAAATCGTCGGCGCGCTGACCCTCGTCGTTTACCGCGCCCCGACCGGCGTCCGCGCCCGAATCGAAGACGTCGTCGTGGACGAGGCGGCACGCGGCCGCGGCATCGCCGTCGAGTTGGTCCGGCGCGCCCTTGAGATCGCCCGTCAAAAAGGCGCGGACGGCGTCGCCCTCACCTCCAACCCCCGACGCGAGTCCGCCAACCGCCTGTATCAAAAAGTGGGATTTAAAAAGTGGGAGACGAACGTGTATTTTTACAAGTTTGAATAAAAAATCCGTATTTGTCCGTGAAATCCGTGTCCGAAAAATATAATTTACAAAACGCCCTCTGATGTCGGCGCAGGTTATGCGAGGTCGAATTTTAAAAACTTCGTCGTCGCCCGCGAGAGGTCCCGATACTCTCCGCGATATTCCTCGGGCAGGAGCGCCGCGAGTTGATACATCATCTCGTCCACGATTTGCTGCCGCTCTTCGCGCGTGATCCTGTCCCCGCTCTTTTGGACGAGGAACGGCCTCCCGACGCGGATCGAAAAATTCGTGCGGCGCAGGCGTTTCAAATTGGGGAGGAAATTCTCGCCGCCCCAATGCGCGATCGGCAGGACGGGCGCGCCGCTTCGCAGCGCCAGCATCGCCGCGCCCGAATGCGCCCGCAGAAGTTTCCCCGTCTTGTTGCGCGTCCCTTCGGGCGCCACACCGAGGATGTATCCCTGCTCCAGCCTCTCCAGCGCGGCCCGCAGCGCGGACATATCCGCTTCGCCGCGGCGGACGGGGATCGCGCCCCAGAGCGTGAACAGCCAATTGAAAAAGGGTTTGTCCCAGGTTTCGGCCTTCGCCCAGCCGGTGACGGGACGCGGCCACAACTGCGCGAACAGCATGGGGACTTCAAGCGACCCCGTATGGTTCGAGACGACGATCAGCGGCCCGCGCGCGGGGACGCGCTCCATGCCCTGCGCGTCCGTGCGGCAGAGTATGGACAACCCAACTTTGATGACGAGGTAAACGCTCCAACGGAGGAGGGAGACCATGCGAGAATCCGAAAGTTGTGTGTGTGGGGGAATCCGAAAGTTGCGGGACCGGGAGTCCGAAAGTTCTACTTTCGGCTGGGCGCGGGGCCTTCAGATTCCAGCGTCACAAACTCCAGCGCGGACGGGAACAACTCGATCTCCAGTTCCTTCCCGTTCACGCACAGCATCTCGCCGTCCGCGTGCGCGGGGAGCGTCCCGCCGTCCAGCGCGCGGATCTTCGCCTTGCGGGCGCGGTACATCTTCACTTCGGGCTGCGTGGCTTGCGTCCCCTTCAAAAAATATGGGATGAGTTGGAACAGCCGCAGGCGCGAGGCCTCCGACGCGATGCAGAAGTCCAGCCAGCCGTCGTCGGGAGAACCGTCGGGAGCCATCATAAATCCGCCGCCCATGCGCCGCCCGTTCATGATCGAAGTCATCAGCGAAGGCTGGACGAAGGATTTGTCGTCCAGCGTGATCTCCACCTTCGGCGCGTTGAAATAGAGAAAGATGGTTTTCGTCACGCCGACCAGATAGGGGATGAGTCCCGTCGCCCACTGGACTTTGATCGCCTCGAAGCCCACCATGGCGTCGAACCCGATCCCCACGCCGTTGGCGAAATAACGTCCCTCGGGATAGTCGCCGCCGCGCGCCATCCCCACGTCAATTTTGCGGCGGCGATTTTCCGCCAGCGCGCGCACGCCGTCTTCCAGTCCGTGATGATGCCCCAGCCCGTAGTTCATGTCGTTTCCCGTCCCGACGGGCAGGACGCTGAAGGCGGTGTGGTTGTATCCCGCCGCCCGCGCCCGCATCAAACCGTTGATGGCCTCGTTCGCGGTCCCGTCGCCGCTGGCGGTGACGACCGCGTCGAAGCCCGCGCGCGCCGCGCCCTCGGCCAGGTCGGCCGCGTGCCAGGGACGTTCGGTGCGGACCAGTTCAAAATCGAGATCAAACGAACGGAGCAGAGCCTCGATCTGCGGAATGACTTTCCCCGCGTGGCCGCGTCCCGAGGTGGGATTTACAATGACGTAATATTTCATCTCGCCGTCTCCTCTTTGGCTCAAAAGTTGCGGCGAGTTTATCACGCGTAGCCGGAATTGCAAACCTCGTTCATGCCCGGCATATGATATAGGCCGGACCTCTCGGCCCGGCCTACGCCTTATCCGTGCGCGTCGACGCGGCGGTATTCGGACTCGGGGAGATCGAAGGAACGGGCAAGCGCGCCTGCCAGCTCGTCGGACGCCACCGCGTCTCCTCGGGCGAGCATCTGCTTCAACCGTTGCAAACGCTCGCACATTTCCGACATCTGCGACAGAAAGGCTGCATAGTTTTCCTCGGTCAAATCCTCGACCAAATGGTTGCCCGCCTCCTGGGTTTTTTCGAGGGTGGTCATGGCTTCGCGGATCTCTTCAGCGATCAACGATAGTTCGGACATGGCGACCTCCTTTCCCACCATCAGCATAGCACGTTATGGCTTCGATTGCAAGTAATCCTCGGGCGTATCGAGGTCCGCGAAGATGGACGGCGTCCCCGCTTCCACGTATTCGATCTCGTCCGCGTGACGGTTCAGGAAATCGCGCGGCGTTTCGGGCGGACGCATTTGCAGGATCTCCTCCCACAGCGGGCGCGCCGCCAGCCAGGGATGTCCGCGCCGCATCCGATAACTCGGCACGACGAGGCGGACGCGTCCCGCCTCGAAGCGACTCGCCACCGCGCGCACGCTTCGCTCCTCGACCTGCGGCTGGTCGCCGAGGACGATCAGCGCTCCCGCCGCCGACGGATTATTGCGCGCCTCCATTAACCCCGTCTGTAACGACGATAGCATCTCGCCCGATTCGAAATCCTCGTTGAACGCGGTCCGCGCCTGGTAACTGGCCGCCAACCGCTCCACCGCCTCCCTTGCCCCGCCCGTGACCACGACGATCTCCTCCACGCCCGCGCGCCGGACCGTCTCGATGACCTGTCCAAGCACGGTCGTTTCTCCCCACGGCAGCAGCATCTTCGGCTGTCCCATGCGAATGGATCGTCCTGCGGCGAGAATGACGGCAATGATCATGTTTGTCCAGCGGCGCGCTTCTTCAGCGAAGCCTATAAACGCCGCAGCCTTTCGTAATCTTCGGGCGTGTCTACGTCCAGCAGTAAAGTCTCATCGTGCCAGGGCAGATAGTCCACTTTGTATTTGTGGAAGATGGCGCGCCCGCCAACGTCGCCTTTCAATTGGAGCAGGTCCGCGAAAGTGACGCGGTCGAATAGCACGGGATTGGCGCGGCGTTCTTCCATTACCAACGGCGCGATGACGGGGGAGAGATTCCGCGCGCGCGACTCCGTCAGCGCGTGGATGATCTCCGTCCCGACCTGCGGCTGGTCTGCCAGCAAAAACAAACAGCCTCCGATATTTTCAGGCAGCGACGCGACTCCCGCGACGATGGAACTCGCCTGTCCGCTTTGCCAGGCCGCGTTGCGGACGATCTTCATATCCAGGCCGCGGACCGCGTTCTCGACCGCCTCCGCGTTCGACCCCGTCACGACGACCACTGGAGCGAGCCCCGCGGCCAGCGCGGTCTCGACGATTCGTCTCACGAACGGTTCGCCCTTCCAGTCCAGCAATTGTTTGGGCTGACCAAAGCGCGTCGATTCGCCCGCCGCCAGGACGATTCCCGCCGTCCGCTCGAACGCGTGGAAGTCGCCGCGCTGCGCCGAGCCGACGATCGCCGCGTCGAATGGAGCCAGCAACTCCCGCGCCAATTTCCCGCCGATGGATTGAAGTTCGGGCGCGTCCGCCTGATTGAGCAAAGCGATTTTCCTTGCGCGCGTTGGGATATTTTTCAGCCCGCCTTCGGGATTGGCCAATACGCGCCTCAAAATCTCTGGCGTGACCGATTTGCCTTCCGTCGCGCCGCTCAGTTCGCGGAATTTCTCGGCGCGGAAAACGAACTCCTCCGTGATGGGTTTTCCCAGTCCGCTCAACCCCGCCACCACGACGACCGTCTCCGCGAAATCGGGGATGGGCGGTTCGTGCGCGGCGGGAGCCTTCAACGGCTTTTGCCGCGCCCCGTCCGCTTCGATGAGCAAGGGAACGCCGCGACTTTGGGTCTCCTCGCGCAGCCAGGATAATACGCTGGCGCTTACGGGCTGGGTTCGATCTCCTTCGATCCGCTCTGTGACCAGCGTGACGCCTTTTGGAATCTCGCCGATCTCCTCGGGAGATTCGGCTATGACGTGCCGGTCCGCCAGCGGAATCTGCCACGTGCCGAGGTGAGTCGTCGCGGCGACGACGACGGACGACGCGGCCAGTTCCCGCGCCAGGCGAAACATCGCGGTCGTCTTGCCGCCCGCGCCGACGAACGCGACCGCGCCCTTTCCCTCCGTCTTAAAATCCGAATGGAGACGCAGCGCGCGCTGGAGTTGCATCGCGCTCAACCCACCCTGACTCTCGCGTCCACCGCCACCGCGCCCTGTTCCAAAACGCGCAGGGGATTGATCTCGATCTCCGCGATCTCGGGATGCCGCTGGACGAGTTCCGCGAGTTTCAGCAATATCTCGCGGACGGCGCCGCGGTCCGCGGGCGGGATGGAGCGCCAGCCGTTCAGTTTTTTCCCCGCCCAGGTTTTGTCCATCAACGCCTCGGCCTCGCGCACCGTCAACGGGGCGAGGCAAAAAGCGACGTCCTTCAACCCTTCGACGTCAATCCCGCCCGATCCGAACATGACCAGCGGACCGAACTGCGGATCGCGCGTGGACCCGAGGATGACCTCCTGTCCCGCGCCGATCATCCGCTGGAGGTGACAGCCCTCGATCCGCGCGGACGGGTTGGCGTTTTGGGCGTTGCGGATAGCCAGAGTAAAAGACTCTTTTACTTCTTCGGGGGAGTTCAAGTTGAGGAAGATCCCGCCCGCGTCCGATTTGTGGAGGATGTCGGGGCTGGCGATTTTCAGGACGAGCGGAAATCCCAGTTCGCGCGCGAGCGACGCGGCCTCGTCCGCAGAGCGCGCCAGTTTGAGGGGCGCGGTCGGGACGCGCGCCGCGCTCAGTAAACGGTCGGCCGCTTCGGGGTCCAGCCAGGAGGCGGGACGCCCGTCGAGCAGGGAGTCGATCGCGGCGTGGTCGAGAGTCGAGGCGGGCGCGGAGTCGGAATCCAAAGTCTGGATGTACTCGGCGCGGCGCGCCAGGCAGGCGAGAGTCGAGGCGGCGCGTTCGGGGAAGTCGTATGTGGGGATGCGCGCCGCGTTGAAGCGGCGCCAGGCCTCGCGGACGAGGTTGCTTCCCATCAGCGCGATGGCGACGGGTTTGGCGGAGGCCCGAATCAGCGGGATGAGCGAATCAGCGACCGACTCGGTGGAGTGCATCGGCGGCGGCGGCAGGACGAGGAGGACGCCGTCCACGTTGGGGTCGTCGAGCAGGATTTGCAGGCAGGCGGCGTATTCGTGCGGCGAGGCGCTGGAGAGCATGTCCACGGGGTTGAGCAGGCTGGCGGCCGGAGGCAGGAGGGCGCGCAGTTTGTCGCGGCTCTCGGCGGAGAGTTCCGCGAGCGACATGCCGTGCGTTTCGATGAAATCGGCGGACATCACCCCCGGTCCGCCCGCGTTGGTGAGGACGGCCATGCGCCTGCCCGCGGGGAGGGGCAGCCAGGCCAGGGCGCGCGACCATTCGAAGAGTTCCTCGGCGCTGTCGGCGCGCAGGACGCCCGATTTTTTGAACGCGGATTCGTAGGCCGCGTCGGCGCCGGCCAGCGCGCCCGTGTGCGAGGCGGCCGCGCGCTGTCCGCTGGCGGAGCGCCCGACTTTGAGCGCCACGATGGGTTTTTGGCGTGTGATCTTACGGGCCTCCTCGATGAAGCGTTTCCCATCGGGCAGCGACTCGATGTACATGGCGAGGACGCGCGTGTGGTCGTCCGCGGCCATGAGGGGCAGCAGATCGGTCTCGGAGACGTCGGTCTGGTTGCCGAGGCTGACGAGGCGCGAGAACGAGAATCCCTGCTGGCGCGACCAGTCAATGATGGCGGCGCAGAACGCGCCCGAATGCGAGAGGAAGCCGATGTCGCCGGGCGCGGGGAGCGGCGGAGGCAGGAATGTGGTGTCGAGCGGATAGTGCGTGTCGAGCAGGCCGATGCAGTTCGGGCCGATGATGCGGATCCCGTTCTCGCGCGCGATGCGGAGGATTTCGTCCTCCAGCGCCGCGCCGG
Source organism: Anaerolineales bacterium UBA7227 (assembly GCA_002473085.1). GTDB lineage: Bacteria > Chloroflexota > Anaerolineae > Anaerolineales > Villigracilaceae > Denitrolinea > Denitrolinea symbiosum. The sequence goes on along the minus strand of DKTP01000103.1, from coordinate 18,433 downwards.
AGGGGCCGATCTCGCGGAATCCGCCCGCCATGATGATCGCGGCTTTGATGCCGCGCGCCGCGCAGTCCGCGAGCGCGGCGGGCATGGCCGCTGCGGGGACGATTAACGCCGCCAGGTCCACCGGGTCGGGGACTTCGGCCAGCGAGCGCGAGACGGCGCGTCCCATGATCGTCCCGCCTTTGGGGTTGACGAGATGCACCGCGCCCGTGTATTGACTCTGAATCAAATTGCGCGCCACGCCGTAGCCGAGTTTCATCGGGTCGGCCGACGCGCCGACGATGGCGACGCCGCGCGGGGAGAAGAAAGTTTGAAGCGTCATGGTTGGTCTCCGGTCATGGCAGTTGGCGAGATTATACCCAGTTATCCCGCCGCGCTCCCAGCGGGTATAATTCACCCGATGTCGCCCAAGATCACATTCCGTCCGTTCATTCTCCCAAACCTGATTCTCCTGCTCCTCGGCTGGGGCGGACTGTACTACCTCGCGGCGTACACCCTGCCCACCGTCTGGCCGCGCTGGGGTTTCTTCGCGCTGTGGACGGTCGCCCTCACCGCCACCGCCTTCCCTGTGGTTTACCTCATCGGCGTATATTTCTCCTCGGAGCGGGTGGAGCCGAAGACGCTGGTGCGCCGCGCGCTCTGGGTGGGCGTCTTCGGCGCGACGCTCGCCTGGCTACAACTGGCGCGCCTCGTCAACGTCTACGTGATCCTCGGCCTCGCCTTCGGGCTGATCGCCGTGGAAGCCCTCCTGCGACTGCGCGAACGGGCGCGCTGGGTCGCTCCCAAAATGGAAGATGACGACGAACCTGCGTGACCTGCCCTCGGTGGAACAACTCCTCCAGACGCCGCGCCTCGCGGACCTGGCCGCGCGTTTCGGGCGTCCCCTGGCCCTCGATGCCCTCCGCTTCTCCCTCGACGAGGCGCGGGGCGCGGCCAAATCGGGCGTTGACCTGCCCCCGCGCGATTCCCTCGTCTCCCGCGCCGAGGCGATCCTCGACGAGTGGACGCGTCCCACGCTCCAGCCCGTCGTCAACGCCACGGGCGTCATCCTCCACACCAACCTCGGACGCGCTCCCATGAGCCGCGCCGCGCTGGACGCGATGACCCTCGCGGCGCGCGGCTACTCCAACCTCGAATTTGACCTAGCCACGGGCAGGCGCGGCTCGCGGACGGTTCACGCCGAAGCCCTGCTGCAAAAATTGACGGGCGCGGAATCGGCGCTGGTCGTCAACAACAACGCGGGCGCGGTCCTGCTGGTCCTGTCCGCGCTGGCAAAGGGCAAACGCGTCGTCATCGCGCGGACGCAGCTGGTGGAGATCGGCGGCTCGTTCCGCGTCCCCGACGTGATGAAGCAATCGGGCGCGAAACTTGCCGAAGTAGGCGCGACGAACAAAGTGCATCTCAAAGATTACAAAGAAGCGCTGACCGACGGCGCGGCGATGGTCCTGCGGGCGCACCGCTCCAATTTCAAGATCGTCGGCTTCACCGAGGAGCCTCCGCTCGAAAAGATCGCCAGTCTGGCGCGCGGGTTCCACGTCCCGTTCGTGGACGATCTCGGCTCGGGCGCGCTGCTCGACACCGCCAAATTTGGCCTCGGTCACGAACCGACTGTGCAGGAATCCCTCGCCGCGGGCGCGGACCTCGTCTGCTTTTCGGGCGACAAACTGCTCGGCGGTCCGCAGGCGGGGATCATCGTCGGCAGGAAGGACCTGCTCGATAAAATCAAAAGGCATCCGCTGGCGCGCGCCGTCCGCGCGGATAAACTCTGTCTCGCCGCGTTGGGCGCCACGCTGCTGCACTATCTCAAAGACGAGGCGGCGCGCGAAGTCCCCGTCTGGAGGATGATCTCGATGGAGCAGCGCGCGGTCAAGGTCCGCGCGGAAGCGTGGAGGGAGAGACTCGGGCAGGGCGAGGTCGCCGCGTCCGAATCCACCGTCGGCGGCGGCAGCCTCCCCGACGAGTCCATGCCCACGTTTGTGTTGTCGCTCTCGGTCAAAAATCCAGATAAGTTTTTGAAGCGGCTGCGCGCGTCCGACCCGCCGATTGTCGCCCGAACCGAAAACGACAAAATCCTTTTCGATCCGCGTACTGTCTTGGAAGAACAGGATGCTATATTGGTAGAATCTTTATCGCGAATGACGCGAATGAGCGAACCCTTGCGCCGTCCGCAAGGGCAGGTGTGACGGAAATGTCGAGGAAATATGACTGACAATCACATCATCGAAAAAGAATTGTCGCATCGGATCATGGCAGCCGCGTTTGCAGTGCATAATAAACTTGGGCCTGGGTATCCAGAAAAAGTTTACGATGAAGCAATGGATCGCGAGCTGCCTCTGCATGGAGTGACGGTTGAGAGTCAGAAAAAAATCACCTTGATGTACGACGGTAAGCCGTTGAGCGAATTTGTTTTGGACAAAGTAGTGGACGGACGGGTAATTCTCGAATTGAAGGCAGTGAGTAAAATTCTCCCGATTTATCAGCAGCAGGCTCTGTCTTATTTGAAAGCAACAGGGTTGCAACTTGCCATCGTGATAAATTTTGGCGCATCCCGCGTTCAATCCTCTCGCGTAGTTTACACAAAAGGGAAAGCGTTCGTTCCGAAAACCTTCCCCGAATTGCGCGAGCCTCCTGTGACGCTTGATTAAGAATATTCGCGCCATTCGCATTATTCGCGAAATTCGCGTTAAAACATCATCTCATCTTAAGGACCTCTTTCATGAAATCAGACCTCGACGCCCTCATGCAAGCCCGCAGCCTCGACGCCGTCCTCGTCGTCGGCAACGCCGAACACAATCCGCCCATGTATTACTTGACGGGCGGCGGACACGTCAGCCACGCAACCGTCATCAAGAAGCGCGGGGAGGAAGCCGCGTACTTCCACAACGACATGGAACGGGACGAAGCCGCCAAAAGCGGACTGCGCCTGATCCCCTACAGCAAGTACGATTACGACGCGCTCTACAAAGAAGCGGACGGCGACCTGCTGCTGGCGAGCGCGCTGCGCTATCGGATGATGTTCGAGGAACTGGGTTTGACGCGCGGACGCGTGGGCGTGTACGGTTTCTACGATCTGAGCGCGGTCTTCGGGACGCTCTCGCGCCTGCAAAAACTTCTCCCCGAATTGGAGTTCGTCGGCGAGCCGCGCGAGGACTCGATCTTCATGCGCGCCATGGAGACGAAGGACGCGGCCGAGGTGGAGCGCATCCGCAGGATGGGGCGAATCACCACGACGGTGGTCGGCAAGACGCGCGACTACCTGACCGAGCGCGAGGTGCGCGCCGACGAAGTCCTGCTCAAAGAAGACGGTTCCCCGCTGACCGTGGGCGACGTCCACGCGAAGATTCGCCTGTGGGTGGCGGAACAGGGCGCGGAACTGCCGTCGGGATTCATCTTCGCCATCGGACGCGACGCGGGCGTCCCGCACTCGACGGGCAATCCCGCCGATCTGATGCGCCTCGGGCAGACTATCGTCTTCGACATTTATCCCGCCGAAGCGGGCGGCGGCTACTACTACGACTTCACGCGCACGTGGAGTCTCGGTTACGCCGCGCCCGAAGCGCAGGAACTGTACGACCAGGTCAAGGAAATTTTCGACAAATTGATGGACAACTTCGACGTGAACGCGCCGTTCAAGCATTATCACAAGATGACGTGCGAGTACTTCGAATCCAAAGGCCACCAGTCGCCGCTCAACACGAAAGCGCCGGTGGAGGGATACGTCCACAGCCTGGGACACGGCGTCGGCCTCAACATCCACGAGCGGCCGTTCAGCGGACTCACCGCGGGCGACGATCAGCGTCTCGCGCCAGGCGTGGTCGTCACCTCCGAGCCTGGACTCTACTATCCCGAAAAAGGCATGGGCTTCCGCATCGAAGACACGCTCTGGGTGCGCCCCGACGGGACGATTGAAACCCTCGCGGACTACCCGTACGATTTTGTCCTGCCGATGAAAAAATGGAAGTAGGACAAACCGCTGAGTTGTCTAACCAGCCGAATCTCCAATCTCCAATCTCTAATCTCTAATCACCAATCTCCAACCTCTAATCTCTAATCACCAATCACCAATCACTACTCCCCATGACCAACCTCCCTCCCGCCCGTCTCCTCGCCATCGAAACCTCCTGCGACGAAACCGCCGCGGCCGTCGTCGAAAACGGACGCGCCCTGGTTTCCTCCGTCGTCGCCTCGCAGATGGAACTCCACGCGCGCTACGGCGGCGTCTATCCCGAAGTGGCCTCGCGCCAGCATGTGCTGTCCATCGTGCCGGTCGTTGAGCAGGCGTTGGCGCAGGCGCACATCACCCTCGCCGACGTGGACGCGGTCGCGGTCACGCGCGGGCCCGGGCTGGCTGGGTCGCTCGTCGTCGGCGTGAACGCGGCCAAAGGTCTCGCGCTCGGCGCGGGGATTCCGCTCGTCGGCGTGAACCATCTCGAAGGCCACGTCTACTCCGCCTGGGTTTACGACGCGGACGAACCTCCGCATCCCGAACCGCAATTCCCCCTGCTGGCGCTGCTCGTCTCGGGCGGACACACCGAACTGAACCTGATGACCGACCACCTGACCTATCGGCGCCTCGGCTCCACCCTCGACGACGCGGCGGGCGAGGCCTTCGACAAGGTGGCGCGGCTGCTGGGACTCGCCTACCCGGGCGGGCCGTCCATCCAGAAAGCCGCGGAGGACGGCGACCCGAAGCGCTTCAAATTTCCGCGCGCCCGCCTCGAAGGGACGTGGGACTTCTCGTTCAGCGGTATCAAAACCGCCGTCCTGTATGAGACGAGGAACTTCGAGAAGGCGGGCAAGTTCATCCCGGTCGCGGACATGGCCGCGAGTTTCCAGGCCGCCGTCGTTGACGTGTTGTTCGACAAAACCCTGGCCGCGGCGCGCGAATTCGGCGTGAAGGAAATCCTCGTGGCGGGCGGCGTCTCGGCCAACCGCGCCTTGCGCCAGGCCTTCAAAGCGCAGGCGGAGTTCCCCGTCCACGTCCCGCGTCTCTCGCTCTGCACCGACAATGCCGCCATGATCGGCGCGGCGGGATACTTCCGCTACGCGCTCGGGCGCGTCAGCGAGCTGGATATGGACGTCCAGCCGACCTGGCCGCTGTCGTGAAAAAGCAGAACCCCGTTTTTCAGGAAAACGGGGTTTCGTGTTATTTCTCCAGATACTCGATTGCCATTTTGATCGCCTGCTCTGCGGAGAGGACTTTGTTCTCCCTCCGGTCCCCCTTCCAATAAAACACCTCCGCCTGTTCGCCCTCAGGCGTGACCAGCCCGATCCACGTCGTGCCGACGGGTTTTTGCGGCAGCCCGCCGCCCGGTCCCGCGATCCCGCTGACCGAGATGGCGACGTCCGCGCCGAGGGCGTTCCGCGCGCCGCGCGCCATCTCCAGGACGGTCTCGCGGCTGACCGCGCCGTAGCGCTGAAGCGTATCCCACGAGACGCCGAGGCTGGCGACCTTGGCCTCGTACGCGTACGAGACGAATCCGCCGAGGAAATATTCGGAGGAGCCGGGCGTGTCGGTGATTCGGTCGGCGATCAAACCGCCCGTGCAGGATTCGGCGGTGGCGAGTTTCCATCCGCGTTCGCGGAGCAATTGTCCAAGCAGGGATTCCAGTGTGGATTGCAAAGTTTTCTCCGTCATAGAATAGTCGGGATTATACCTGTATCTGTTTTCGCGCGGAAAGGCGGTACAATAAAAAAACCGACAGGAACTGTCGGTCTCGTTGAGCCACAGACGAGATTTGAACTCGTGACCGGTCGATTACGAATCGACTGCTCTACCAGCTGAGCTACTGTGGCGTACAAGCGGCGGGATTATACAAGATTACGCTTAAACCCGCAAGTTTTCTCCGCCGCGTCCTGCCAGCGACTGCTCTCTACTCTCTGTTCTCTCATCGCCAACTCTCCATGAACATCGCCATGCTCTCCTACCACACCTGTCCGCTTGCCACGCTTGGGGGCAAGGACACGGGCGGGATGAACGTCTACGTGCGCGACCTGACGCGGGCGCTCGGTCCGCTCGGCATCCACGTGGACGTGTTCACGCGCTCGCAGGACGAACACGTGCCGCACGTGCTGCACGACCTCGGCTACGGCAACCGCGTCGTCCACGTTCCGGCTGGCCCGGAGACGCCTCTCCCCAGGCGCGAACTGGCGGGATACATCCCCCAATTCGTGGACGGCATCCGCCGCTTCGCCGAGGAAAAAAGAATCCATTACGACGTCATCCACAGCCACTACTGGATGTCCGGTCTCGCGGCCGCCTCTCTCGCGGACCTCTGGCCGGGGACGCCCATCCTGCACATGTTCCACACCCTGGGCGAGATGAAGAACCGCATCGCGCGCAGCGACGCGGAACGCGAGGGCGCGTACCGCATCGAGGGAGAGAAACGCGTCCTGAAACGCGCCGACCGCGTCATCGTCGCGACCGAGGCGGAGAAGGCGCAGCTGCAATGGCTGTACAAAGGCGACGTCCGCAAAATGGAGATTATCCCGCCCGGTGTGGACGTCAGCCATTTCTATCCCATCCCGAAGGACGAGGCGCGGCAGTTCATCGGCCTCGAACCCGACCAGCGCATGGTGTTGTTCGTCGGGCGGATCGAACCGCTCAAAGGCGTGGACACGCTCATCCGCGCCATGTCGTGCGTGAAGTTCCAGGGACTCGGGCATCCCGTCTACCTGGCGATCATCGGCGGCGAGCCGGACGCCGACCCCGACAAAATGACCGCCGAGATGGCGCGCCTGCAACAACTCTGCGACGACCTGTGCATGGGGCAGACGGTGGTCTTTCTCGGCAAGCGCGCGCAGGATACGCTGCCGTATTACTATTCGGCTGCGGACGCGCTGGTGATGCCCTCCTTCTACGAGTCGTTTGGGATGGTGGCGCTGGAGGCCATGGCCTGCGGGACGCCCGTCGTCGCTTCGCAGGTGGGCGGACTGGCCTTCCTCGTCCGCGACGGCGAGACCGGGTTCACCGTCCCCGAAGGCGACCCGTCCGCGCTGTGCGACAAATTGACCCTGCTGCTGGGCGACCGCGCCTTGCGCGAGCGGATGGGTGCCTGCGCCGAGCGCTACGCGCAGGAATACCGCTGGGAGAAGATCGCCGGGCAGATCGCGGACGCGTACGCCAGCGCGCTGAACGAAAGGCTTAAAGAACGGGCGGATTCGGGATAAAATAGCCTTGCCCCTGCGGATCATCTTGGGTAGCGCTCGCCGTCCGCGGAGCGATTTTAAAATTCCCGCTACGGATACTTGCCATGACCATTGATCTTAAAGGTAAAGTTGTACTCATCACCGGCGCGTCCTCCGGCTTCGGCATGGACGCGGCGCGGCTCTTCGCGGAAGAGGGCTGCAGCGTCGTCCTCGCGGCGCGGCGCATAGACCGCCTGCAGGAACTGGCCGCCTCCATTCAGGCGCGCGGCGGCGAGGCGTTCGCCGTCCCGGTGGACGTGGCCGCCCGCGAAGAAGTCGAAGTCATGGTCGAGACCGTCCTCGACCTCTACGAGCGGGTGGACATCCTCTTCAACAACGCGGGCTTCGGACGCATCATCTGGAACGACAACATGACCGCCGAGCGCGATATCGAGACTCAACTTAAAGTCAACCTGCTCGGCCTCATCTACGTCACACACGCCATCCTGCCGTCCATGCTCGAACGCCGCAGCGGACACATCATCAACATGTCTTCCGTCGCGGGCTGGATCGCGCCGCCCACCTACACCATCTACTCCGCCAGCAAATACGGCGTGCGCGGCTTCACCGACGCCCTGCGCCGCGAAGCGCGGCCCTTCGGCGTCAACGTCTCCGGCATTTACCCCGGTCCCGCCAAAACCGAGTTTGGCCAGCACACGGGCGACCATCCCATGAAGAGATCCGCCCTGCGACGCTACTTCCGCTCGATGACCTCCGAGCAGGTCGCGGAGCGCGTCGTCGAAATCGCCAAACGTCCGCGCCGCGCTGTCGTCATGCCGTGGTACTACAACCTCGCCATCTGGGCTGATTGGTACATGCCCTGGTTCGTGGACTGGATCACCGAGTCCGCGCTGACGAAGAAAAGACACAAATATAAATAACGGCGGACTTCGACCGTCCGACCGACGACTATCCGACCAGGAGACTCCATGACCACTTCCCGCTTCGACAAACTCTCCGCCTCTCTCTCGACCTCCGGGCTGGACGCGGCGATTCTCAATCCCGGTCCCACGCTGACGTATCTCACGGGGCTGCATTTCCATTTGATGGAGCGTCCCACCGTGCTGTTCTTCGCGCCGGGCAAGACGCCCGCGCTCGTCCTGCCCGAACTCGAAATGCAAAAAGTGACGGGGCTGGCGATCACGCCGTTCCCGTATGGGGAAAACCCCGCCGAATGGGACGCGGCCTTCCGCGGTGCGGTCCAATCGCTGGATTTGGACGGGAGGAGAGTCGGCGTCGAGACGCGCCAATTGCGGCTGCTCGAATACCAGTTCGTCAAGTCCGCCGCGCCCCACGCGGATTTCCCCGACGCGGGCGCGGCGTTGGCCTCGCTCCGGCTGAGGAAGGACGCGGCCGAAGTCGAGAGCATGAGGCGGGCGGCGCGGATTGCCGAGTCCGCGCTCGAGGCTGTGATCCCCCTCGTCAAAGTCGGGATGACCGAGAAGGAACTCGCCGCCGAGTTGATCGTCCAACTCTTCAAGCACGGTTCGGAGCCCGAACTGCCGTTCGCGCCCATCGTCTCCGCGGGACCGAACAGCGCCAACCCGCACGCTTCGCCCTCCGACCGCAAACTCCAGCGCGGCGACCTGCTGGTGGTGGACTGGGGCGCGGCCTTCGGCGGTTATATCTCCGACCTGACGCGCACGTTTGCCGTCGGCGAGGTGGACGCGGAGTGCGCGCGGATCCACGCGGTCGTGCAGGAGGCGAACGCCGCCGGGCGCGCCGCCGCCAAACCCGGCGTCCCCTGCGCGGAAGTGGACAAGGCCGCGCGCGCCGTCATCGAGGCGGCGGGCTACGGAAAATTTTTCACCCACCGGACGGGGCACGGCATCGGGATGGAGCCGCACGAGGACCCGTACATCCGCGACGACAATATGCAGACTTTGGAAGCAGGCATGGCGTTCACAATCGAGCCGGGAATTTACCTCCCCAATCGCAACGGCGTCCGCATCGAGGATAATGTGGTCATCACGGATTCGGGCGTGGACGTGTTGTCCAGCCTGCCGCGGGAGATGAAGACGGTGGGGTGAAAATTCCTTTGGACACGGAGCGCGCGGATTTTTCCGCGAATTCATAATCCGTACGAGAACTGATAAAAAGCCCTCCAGCGTTTGGCCGGAGGGCTTTGCGTTTATTTCTTTTTCAACAGCGTCGCGATCTCTTCGGGGTGTTTGGCGACCTTCACGCCTGCGGCTTCGAGCGCCCGGACTTTGTCCGCCGCGGTCCCCGCGCCGCCTTCGATGATGGCCCCGGCGTGTCCCATGCGCTTGCCGGGAGGGGCGGTCTGCCCGGCGATGAACGAGACTACCGGCTTGGTCATTTTCTTCGAGATGAACTCCGCCGCTTTTTCCTCGTCCGTGCCGCCGATCTCGCCGATCAACACCACCTTTTCGGTCTGTGGATCGTATTCGAACATCTCCAGCACGTCAATGAAATTCGTCCCGTTGACCGGGTCGCCGCCGATGCCTACGCAGGTGGACGCGCCCAGCCCGACGTTCTTCATGGCGTACAGCACTTCGTAGGTCAACGTGCCGGAGCGCGAGACGACGCCCACGTTGCCGGGGATGGCGATATTGCCGGGGATGATGCCCACTTTCGACGCGCCCGGGGTCAACATACCGGGACAGTTCGGGCCGACGAGGCGGACGCGCTTCTGGTCGAGGTAGTTGCGGACGCGCATCATGTCCTGCACGCTCACTCCCTCGGTGATGCAGACGATGAGCGGGATGCCGGCGTCCGCCGCCTCATACATCGCGTCGGGCGCGAACCGCGCGGGGACGAAGATGACGGTACAGTTGGCGTCGGTCGCGTCCGCCGCCAGTTTGACCGAGTCGAATACGGGGATCTTGCCGTCCAGCGCCCATTCGCCGCCCTTGCCGGGCGTCACCCCGCCGACGATGTTCGTCCCGTAGGCGAACATCTGCGCGGTGTGGAACATGCCCTCGTTGCCGGTGATGCCCTGCACGATCAGGCGGGTGTTTTTATCAATGAGTATGCTCATAATTTTGTTTTCCTCTCATTGGGGCGAAAGTTGGGGCAGACCTGTGTCTGCCCTGGGCGAACACGCAGGTTCGCCCCTACACGCAGGTTCGCCCCTACGATATTATTTCGCGGCTTTCACGGCCTTCTGCGCGGCGTCGGCCAGGGTTTCGGCGGTGATCATCTTCGCCTTTTCGAGGAGATGACGTCCCTCCTCGGCGTTCGTGCCGACGAGACGCACCACCATCGGCGTCTTCGGTTTGACCTCGTCCATCGCGGCCAGGATGCCCCTGGCGACCTCGTCGCAGCGGGTGATGCCGCCGAAGATGTTGAACAGCACGGCTTTGACGTTCGGGTCGGTGAGGATGATGCGCATGGCTGCGGCCACTTTGTCTGCGCTGGCGCCGCCGCCGATGTCGAGGAAGTTGGCGGGTTCGCCGCCGAAGAGTTTGATCACGTCCATGCTGGTCATGGCGAGGCCCGCGCCGTTGACCATGCAGCCGATGCTGCCGTCCAGTTTGATGTAGGAGAGACCGTATTTGCGCGCCTCGGTTTCGGCGGGGGCTTCTTCGTCAATGTCGCGCAGTTCGGCCAGTTCGGGATGGCGGAACAGGGCGTTGTCGTCAATCAGCATCTTGCCGTCGAGCGCGACTAGTTTTCCGTCCTTGTTGATGATCAGCGGGTTGATCTCAGCCAGGGTGGCGTCGTTTTCGCTGTAGGCCTTCCACAGGGCCAGGGCAATGGCGTTGAAGTCGCGCCAGAGTTCGCGCGGCAGGTCTATGCCCGCGGCGATGTCGCGCGTCTGATAGTCTCTCAGGCCGAGCAGCGGGTCAATGTGGACTTTGATGATCTTCTCGGGCGTCTCGCGCGCCACCTCTTCGATCTCCACGCCGCCCGCGGCGGAGGCCATCATCACCGGCTTGCGCGCGGCGCGGTCGTTGGTGATGCCGAGGTAGATCTCGGTCTCGATGGAGGCGGCCTCGTCCACCAGCACTTTGCGGACGGGGAGTCCTTTGATCTCCATTTTCAGGATCTGCGCGGCGAACTGCTCCGCTTCTTCCGGGCTTTTGGCGACTTTCACGCCGCCGGCTTTGCCGCGTCCGCCTACCAGCACCTGGGCTTTGATGACGGCGCGTCCGCCGAGTTCCTGGGCGGTCCGCCTCGCTTCTTCCGCGTTGGCCGCCACCCGTCCTTTGGGGATGGGGATTCCATATTTGGAGAAGATCAGTTTGGATTGGTATTCGTGGAGTTTCATGGCGTCTCCGGTTGAATGGATTTGAATTGAGTCGACGCGGCGGGTTTCTGGAGGAAGCCCGCCGCGTGGTTGCTATGGCAGGGTGAAGCGCATGACGCGCTGGTTGCCGGCGTCGGTCACCCAGACGCGGCCGGCCGCGTCCACCGCCACGCCGGCCGCCAGTCCGAACTGGTCGAGTTCGAAGCCGTAGTCGCCCCAGGCGCGGATGAAGAGTCCGCTTGAGTCGAATTCGAGGACGCGGTAGCCCTCGGGGTCGGTCACGAAGACGCGGCCGGCGGCGTCCACCGCGATGAGCGGTTTGTTTTCCAGCGATTGCCCGGACCAGCCGTTTACGTCCCACTGCATGGTGGGGATGAAGTCGAGGCCGTTCGCGGTGGGGGTGAAGGCCTGGACGCGCTGGTTCCATGTGTCGGCGACGTAGACGACGCCGTTGGGCGCGACGGCCACGCCGACGGGTTCGTCGAATTGACCGGCGTCGAGTCCCGCTTCGCCGAAGCGGGCGACGGGTTTCCCGTTGGAGTCGAACACGAGGATGCGTTTGTTGCCCGTGTCGGCCACGTAGACGCGTCCCCGCGCGTCGACCGCGATGCCGCGCGGTCCCCAGAAGGTGTCCGCTTCTTCGGCCGAGCCGTATCTCCCAAAGGCGGAGAGGAATTTCCCTTCGCCGGTGAATTTCAGGACGCGGGCGTTCCAGGTGTCGGTCACGTAGACGGAGCCGTCTGGCCCGACGGCCACGCCCCACGGTTCGCAGAACGTGTCGAACGGGACGTCGGCCGGGGGATTTGCCGTCGAGTATGGGCAGCCCGGCGAGACTTTGCCCCAGCTGCCGAGGAATTTCCCTTCCGCGTCGAAGCGCAGGACGCGGTGGTTGCGCGAGTCGGCCACGTAGAACGTCCCGTCCGGCGCGAAGGAGAGGGCGCGCGGCGCGTTCATGGGCGAAGGCAGGCCGGATGAGTCGACGACGAGGTCGGCGGAGAGGCGGATGGTGTTGGCCGCGTACGGGTCCACTTCCGCGACGGTTTGGGTCGGGCCGACGCCGTAGTTCCAGATCTGTTCGGCGATGTCCTTGCGGATGTAGAGCCGCATCTGGTCGGAGGGGACCCAGCCTTCGAGCGTGTAGGAGGCCGGGTCGTAGTAGGGATTGTAGGGCGCGACGGCCTGTGAATAACGGCTGTATTCGCGGTTGAGCCAGATATCCAAAATGCCGGCGCGCAGGTTGGCGTCGTTGGCGACGTTGCAGACGCGCGAGAAATCTTTGCTTTTGAAGAGTTGGAGGAATCCCAGCAGGCCGCGGCAGGAGTAATCGTCGGGGAAGGGCTGGTCTGGTTCGCGGTCGGCGACCAACCCGAAGTAGTCCTGGTTGGGCCACCACATGCGGGTGTAGTCGTAGCGGTAATAGCCGGGACCGAGGGCCGCCTCGATCTTGTCGAAGTTTTTCTGGTCCACGATGACGAAGACTGAATCGCGCAGGGCGCGGGTGGGCGTATCGAAGGAGCGCTGGTTGGTGTAGTCGCGCAAATACCAGACTATCGGCCATGAGACGCCGGTGTCGGGCGCGGAGGCGTCATAGGACAGGGCCAGTCCCATCCCGCCGGTGGTGCGCTGCGAGATTTCCCGGGCCTGCGCCATCACTTGTTTAACTCCGCTCGCGCCGTGCGCGTAGACGAGGTATTCGGTGGCCTGGTCGTATGTGATGTAGGAGGCGCGGAAGGAGGCCCGCATGGTCAGCGCGGCCAGTAACGCGAAGAAGGTCAGCGCGAAGACGCGGAGGATCTGTTTGGGACTCCAGCCGTTGAGCAGACGGGCGAGTCCTGCCGCCGAGGCGAGGGTGGCGATGGCTGGCAGGAGGAAGTTCCCTGTGGCTTGCAGGCTGGCGAGGTCTTTGCCGCGGAAGGGAGGATTCGGCCCGAGGAGCGCGAGCAGGCTCATGGTCAGGCTGGAGGCGAAGACGACGAGGAGCGCGAGGACGGTCCACAGATGGCGTTTGCGGAGGGCGTCCCAGTCCACGGCCTCGATCGCATGTCCGAGCGCCCAGCCTGTGACGAGGATCATCGGCAGCGCGATGTGGTAAGTGAGCCAGGGCATTTTCTCGCCCGCGTAACTGAAGGCGGCCAGGCTGGCGAGACTCCACCAGACCAGCAGCGTGAAGGTGTTGGCGAAGTTGCTTTCCTCGGCAGTGAGCGGTTCGGGGTTTTCCTCGGCGACGACGCGGATCTTGCGCCGCAGGCCGAGGATGAGGGCTAGGACGAGTCCCAGCGCGGGGAGGAATTCGTAGACGGGAATTTGGATGAGGATGTAGAAGTACCAGGGCTGGCTGCCGCGCTCCACGCCTTGCTGGACGAGCCAGTAACCGAGCGAGCCGATGAGACCGGTGAACAGCCCCGCGACGTTGGTGAAGAAGGCGGTGTAAAGGACGACGAACGGCGCCCAGAATAAAAGCGCCATTTTCCACCAGACTTCGCGGTTCCACCATAAGCCAATGGCGATGGAAAGGAGAAAAACAGGGATGATGAAGACGCCGAGGCGGAGGAGTTCCGGCGTCGTCAGCGCGTTGACTTCCTCGGGCGTGGTCGGGATGGGCCAGTTTGCCAGCTTCAGGAGGAAGGGCGTCAGCATGGGCAGGACGAGCGTCCCGATGACGATCAGCAGGTCGAAGGAGCGTTCGGCGCGCAGTCTTTCCCAGGTGTAGCCGGCGACGAGGAAGTACGCGGCGGCGATCAGGGCGGCCAGCGCGGCGAAGATCAGGATGGAGGCGGCGGAGATCCCGCCAGCGGGCGCGGCGAGCGGCGAGGCGGCCCCCGTCGGGTTGGCGGGCGCGGCGGTTTCGGCGGCGGTGATCGTCCCGGGATGGCGGCTGGCGAGGGCGAATCCCATTCCCGCGGCGAGCAGCAGGATGGCGATGGCGAGGGCGATGATAAAGCCCCGGTATTTGTTTTCCCGTCCATCCCAGGGTTGGCGCGTGACGCGGGCGATGAAGTAGATCGCCAGGAAGAGCAGCGCCTGCGCGGCGTAGATGAAGGCCGTCTCTTTGGAGGTGAAGTGCAGGAGCAGCGCGGCGGAGAGCATGTAAATATATTTCTTCTCGCCCGCTTCGAGGTAGCGCAGCAGGACGTACAGCATGACGATGCCGGAGAAACCGGCAAAGGCTTCGTTGCGGACGTAGCGCCCGTAGTAGAGCATGTAGGGCGAGACGACGAGCAGGAAGCCCGCCACGAGCGCGCCGGCGCGCCCGAGGTAACGCCGCCAGTACCAGACCATCCACACGGTGGCGATGCTGAACAGGACGGCGGGGATGCGCGCGGTGAAATCGCTGACGCCGAAGAGGTAGTAGGTCAACGCGATGATGTGGAACTGGAACGGGCCGTGCATCATCGGCGAGTGCTGGTAGCCCTGTCCCTTGTAGAGCAGGTACGAGAAATAGGTGTGCAGGGACTCGTCGTGGCTCATCACGCGCGCTTCGAGGTCGAAGAAGCGCGTCACGATGGCGGCGACAACGATCAGCGCGAAGACCAGCGTCTCGTTGGTGACGGCGGGAAGGGACGGGTGAATGGGGCGGTCGAGCCAGCGTTTGGTTTCCATAGATGTCCGATTATAACGGGGATTTTCCCGCCAGTTGGCCGCAGCCCGCGGCGATGTCTATGCCGCGTCTCATGCGGATCGTGCAGGGAATCCCGGCCTGTTCCAGCGTCTCTTTAAAGGCCCGCGCGCGTTCGCGGTCGGTGGGCTGGCCGCTGTAGCCGGTCGTGGGATTGAGCGGGATGGCGTTGACGTGGCAGAGCATCCCTTTGAGCCGCGCGGCGAGTCTGCGCGCGGTTTCGGGCGTGTCGTTGACTCCGTTGATGAGCGCCCACTCGAAGGTGACGCGCCGTCCCGTTTTGGAGACGTAGTAGCGGCAGGCTTCGATCACTTCGGCGACGGGATATTTCTTGTTGACGGGCATCATCGCGCCGCGCGTCCCGTCGTCTGCGGCGTGGAGCGAGACGGCCAGGTTGACCTGCCGCGCCTCGTCCGCGAAGCGCCGAATGGACGGGACCAGCCCGACCGTCGAGATGGTGAAGCGTCGCGCGCCGAAGTTGAATCCGTCCGCGTCGTTGAGTCGATCTATGGCGGCCATCGTGTTGTCGTAGTTGTGGAACGGTTCGCCCATGCCCATCAGGACGACGTTCGTGACGCGTTCGTTCTGTTCGTGGAGCAGGCGCGCGTAGTGCATGACCTGCGCGACGATCTCGCCGCTGGCGAGGTGACGTTTGAATCCCATCTGTCCCGTGGCGCAGAAGACGCAGCCCATGGCGCAGCCCGCCTGCGTGGAAATGCAGAGCGTGTTACGGCGGTCGTATTTCATCCACACCGCTTCGATGACTTTGCCGTCGTGGAGTTGGAAGAGGGTTTTGACGGTCTGTTTGTCGGAGGAGGCGAGTCGCGAGACGGGAGCGAGCGCGGCGAAGCGCAGTCCCTCAGCAAGTTTGGCGCGCAGCGCGGCCGGTAGGTTGGCGAAGCGGTCGGGGGAGTCGTAAAAATTCCGATACAGTCCCTGCCAGGTTTGACGGGCGCGGTAGGACGGTTCGCCCCACGCGGCGAGCAGTTCCGTCAGCGCTGGGAGGTCGAAGTCGTAAACGAGAGGGGCTTCCATGCGGACGGGATTGTATCATTTAATCGCACAGCCTCGCGCTGGGCGAGGCTGTGTCTGGCGGTTTAGTATTCCACTGCCCGCGGCAGCGATTTGGCGGCTTTGATCCAGCCTTCCACCATTTCGACGGACGGCATACGGCGGACGAGTTTCTTCCGCACATTGGCCTCGAGCATGGCGGCGCGCAGGTTGTCGGCGCGGCGCTTCGAGAGTTCCACTACCGTGTCTACGCCGGCGTTTTCGAGCAGGTCGCTGTATTCCTCCCCGAGGCCGGGGACGCGGAACAGGTCGGCGCGGTTGACCCATTCCAGGATCAGCGCCTCGGAAATTCCAGCCTCAATAGAAAGGGCTTTGCGGCCTTTGACCGCGCCGCCTTTTTCAAGCAGGGCTTCGACGGAGCGGACGCCCGCGCGCCCCAGTTTTTCGGCATTCTTTGGTCCGATGCCTTCGATTGCGATAAGCGATGTCATGTCGACTCCTTTAATATATGATGGCTGTATTATATGTGCGTATGGGCAATCTTTCAATAGACTCTTGCGGAGACAAAATTCCCAGCCGCGAATTTTGGGGAGCGCGCGGAAAAACCCGCGCGCTCCGCGTCCGAATTTGTGTTTAGCCTGCCGCCGTTAGCGCTTTCCGTCCGTGGAACTTCCCGTCCGCGAACACGTTATAATGTTACGAAATCGAAATTGGAGGAAGTAATGACCAAACCCAAAAATCTCTGGCTGCCTGTGTTGATCGTCCTCGCG
This sequence comes from Anaerolineales bacterium UBA7227, assembly GCA_002473085.1. GTDB lineage: Bacteria > Chloroflexota > Anaerolineae > Anaerolineales > Villigracilaceae > Denitrolinea > Denitrolinea symbiosum. The sequence goes on along the minus strand of DKTP01000103.1, from coordinate 1,638 downwards.
CTGACGCTTTCGGCGTGCGGGGGCAAATCCAAGGAGCCGACTCCCACGCCCGTTGACCCGAACCTGATCGCGGCGCAGGCCATCGCGACCTTCGCCATGGGCCTGACCCAGACCGCGCTCGCCAACCCGACCGAAACTCCCACGCTCACTCTTACCCCGACCGAGATGCCCACCTTCGCGCCGCTCAGCACCAACACGCCGGCCGTCGCCCCGACGAGTTCGTGCGACGTGTCGCTTTTCATTGCGGACGTCACCGTCCCTGACGGGACGCCCGTGGCGCCCGGCCAGGCGGTTGATAAAACGTGGCGCATTCAAAACGGCGGCACCTGCACTTGGACGGCTACTTATAAAGCGGTGTTCACCGGCGTCGGCAACGGCGGACCCATGGGCGGCGCGACCACCCCGATCGGAAAGACGGTCAAGCCGGGCGAATCGATTGAAATTACCATCCATTTCGTCGCGCCAACCACTCCGGGCGATTACACCAGTTGGTGGAAACTGCAAAACGACGCGGGCGCTTTCTTTGGCACACCGCTCTCGGTTGCCATCAAAGTGGTCGGTTCGGCCCCGGCCGCGACGGCCACTCCCACAATAGAGCCGACCCCCACACCGTAAAAACGAGACCTGCCGAAAGCGGGTCGCGTGATGCGAATGAAGAGGAATCCCGAAGTTTTACTTCGGGATTTTTTCTGCCGTCGTCCGAAAGCGGAACTTTCGAATTCCTTTGTCTCTATTTCACCAACGCTTCCAGATCCTGGACGATGAGGCTGGGCGCGGGAACCCAGGCCTCGGCCTGCTCCCGCGCGCTGACGCCGCTCAGCACGAGCGCGGTCGGGCATCCCACCGCCTGCCCCGCGGCGATGTCCGTCTCGAGGCGGTCGCCGACGACGAGCGTTTCTTCTTTTTTCGTCCCCAGCCGTTCCAGCGCCATCTCCATCAAAAAGGGATGGGGCTTGCCCGCGTAGACGGGTTCGACTCCCGTCGCTGTGACGATGACCGAGATCCACGCGCCCGCGCCGGGGATTTCCCCGCGCGGGGTGGGGAAGGTCTTGTCGGGGTTGGTCGCGAAAAACGGGATTCCGCGCCGCGCCAGCAGGGCCGCTTCGCGCATCTTGTCGAAGTTGATCTCGCGGTCGATCCCCATGACGAGGGCCCGCGCCGACTCGGCTTTATCCACAGAGAGGATCTCGTAGCCGCGATCCCGCAGCGCGGTCTTTATGCCGTTCCCGCCGACGACGAAAACGGGCGCGCCGTCGGGGATCCGTCCCTGGAGCAATTGCGCCGTCCCCAGCGCCGAAGTGAGGACCTGGCGCGGCTCCACGTCCACGCCGAAGCCGGCTAACTTTTGGACGTATTCTTCGGGGGTTTTTGTCCCGTTGTTGGTGGCGAAGACGAATTTCCAGCCGCGCTCGCGGATGCGCGCGAAGATCCGCGGCAGGTCGCCGATGGGAGAATTGTCCCGCCAGAGCACGCCGTCCATGTCGAGGATGAGGGATTGAATGGTGTTGAGCATGACTGGGATTATACCGTCATCAACCTCGAAGGAATACAAAAAGCCCGCCGAGAAATCGGCGGGCTTTACAAACTTACCAACTTGTCAATCTATCGGCCATGTCCTTACGGGACGTAGTACTCGAC
>DKTP01000096.1 GCA_002473085.1 Anaerolineales bacterium UBA7227 | reverse complement strand
CGGGCCTCTTTCAGAGGCCCGCCGTTTTGTTTCAACGCGCAGAGAGACTATTTCGTCTCTTCCGGTTTCACGTCTTCCTTCGGTTCATCCTCGAACCTGGGCGTCCGATTCCGGCGCAGAGCGCCGACGAGCGCCGCAATGATGATTAGCAGGAGAAGCGCCCCCGAAACCGCGAGAAACGGCAGCAACCACGCGGGACCCGCCAACGCGGTGAACGGTTGAGGGGAGGCGACGGGCGTCACAACCGCCTGCTCCGCCCCGGGAATGGAAGATCCGACGTTGGAGAAGTGGGCGATCCCTACGCTCGCGTCCACCTGGACTCCGTTCGTGATCGCGAATACGCCCGTCAACCTGTCTCGCAACTGGGAGTTTCGCAAGGTCAAGCCAGACATCCCAATACCATCATCCGAATTTCCCGACACCACGAGCAGTAATTTTTCGGGGTTGAACGGAGAGGGGGCGAGTTCCAAATAACCCACGCTGACGTTCGGAGGGAAGCGGTATACGACCTGCATTCCCTTCTCTTCGGCGGTGTTTGTCTCAGCGTTAAACGGCGCGGGGAGGAAATCATTGACCTCCTTCACGAAGGGCAGGTTGGAGGCCTTCCCGACCACGATGAACGATTGAGCGGCGCGCGCCGCCTCCGGGACGTCTGCGGCGTACGCGACAGCCAGGTTCGAGATGGCCGGCCTGGAGTTCGCGCCCAGATCATAAGCCAGGTCGGACGCGATTTTCCAGCCCGCCGGGTCGTTTTCCGCCAGGACAAAGGCCACATCGCCAAGATCGCTTTGGGTCATGAATATTTCGGGAAAACCAGAGAGATCGAGGCGCACGGACGGAGGCCTGACGGCGACGTCCGCGAGGGGCAGGTGCAGGGCGGTCTGATTCGAAACCATCAGCCAGGGATCGGAGAACCCGGAGAAATCACAGGAAAGGTCGGGCTGCATGCGCGCCTGAACCCGCAGTTGATTCTCGCCGAAGCGCAGCAAACCCGTCGGGATTTTGACCTCGGCCGTCGTCACCTGCTCGGTATCCTTCGAGAACGGGACGCTGAAAACTGCCTGGCCGTTTAGTTCGACGGAGATCGAGGAGACGCCGTAATCGAGCAGCCCGGAGTGATAATAGACCAGGCGCAAAAGGCCCTTGTCGGTAGCCAGCTGCTCCTTCGCGGCGAAGAACGAAAAATCAGCTTGCTGGATGCCGATGCCGCTCAACTGCTGGTTGCTGTAGCCCAAATCCTGCAGGGTGAAATCTTCGACGATCGGCGCGTTTCCAGATAGTGTGTGGACATCCCGAATGTAGGAAAGGGACGGATTGGCGTAGGTGAACAGATTCCCCGCGCCGGCTGCCTGCGCCGCTTTTACAACCGCCTCGCCGGTGTTGCCGCTCACAAGCAGAATCACCTTGTTGGGATTCCACGGCGAATGGGCAAGTTCGAGAACGCCGTCATTGGCGGATTCCGCCGGCAGATCGGAAAATTTCCCGCCAGAGACCGGCGCGGGGAAAGCGATGCCTTCCAGTCGGGAAAGGCTGCCAGGCATGCCAACGAAGATGAGGTTGCTGGCGCCCAGCTGCTCGTCCGTCAACCGATCTTCGGTCACGAGGCTGATTCCGAAGGGATTCTCGATCAGCGAGCCGAATCCCGCCATGACGTCCAGCGCGGCCCGAAGCTCGTCCACCGCGGGGCTTTTGGGGACGACCAGCAGAGTCTGGTCGGGGAGCAGCGAATTTCTCAGGTAAAACGGCGCCGGGAGGCGGGACAGATTCAATTCGGGCGAGGTAATGTCAAACATCAGGTCGAACCGCGAAGTAGCCTTGACAACGACCGTTGTGCGGATGTCGTACACGCAATCGAGTTGGGCGTTCAGTTGGATATCCAGTTCATGCTGGCCGCTCTCGCGGATGGACGTGGTGGCGCCTTCGGGGATCGGGAAAGTTCTCGTCTGGCTGCCGATCTCGCTCAACTGGATGTATCCCAGAATTATCTTGTTAAATGAGACGATCAACGTGCCGGAATAGGCTTCCCCGCCCTGCTGGAATCGTCCAACGTCGGCGCCGCTCAGCGTCACATCGAAATCCACGACCGCCTGGCCGCCGGGTTTCAACTGCCAGTTGGCCGGCGTACTGAACGTTTTACGCGTCCCGTCCAATGGTCCGACGAGAACGGAATCGGCGTAACCCAGCTGGGCAAACGTCACCGACGCGGAATTTTCCGCGCCCTGCGCCTGCCCGACCAGGCCAGGCGCGCCCGAAAGTCCGCCCGCCGCGGCCTGAATGGGATTTGCCAGCAACAACAGTAAAACGCAAAACGCGATAAAAGCCTTAGTATTCATGGGGCTCCCTTCATGGAATAATCACAGTTCAGCCGGCCGCTCTATCCAAACGGGCGGACCTTGTACTGGTTGATCTTCTTGTCGGATTGCATGGAAATTTCCAGCGCCTGCCCGGCCTGGTTGACGAAGACGTTGAACGACTCGCCGCCCTGGCGGTCGGCCAGGCCGATGCGCGCGTCGAGTTCGACGAAACGGTCGCCGCCGGGTTCAAGCGTCATGGGCTGGTTCAGCGCTTCCTGGATGCTCGCCATCCTGCCGATCGCCGAATTCGCGTCGGTGGACGGGAGAAGGACGCCGAACTCCAGCCTGGACCATCGGCCGACAATATCGTTGCCGCGCAGTTGTTCCTTCAGGACTTCGTTGGCTTTGCGCAGGATCCGATTGACGTAGGCTTGCGGAAGGGAATCAAAATATTCCTCGATGCCGTTCAGATAGACAAAGGCCAGCGTCTGCACGCTTTCGGGCTGCTTTGCCATCTCTTCGCGCATCCGCCGCTCGAAATACGAACGGCTGTAAGCCATCGATTCGTAGTCCATCATCTTTCGTTCGCTCAGTTTTTCCAGCGTACCGGCAAGCACGTCGCGGAAGATCGCCAGGCCCACGCCCAACACCAGGCCGAACATCAGGGCCAGCCCGGCGTCCTGGAGCGGACGCGGATAATACGGGGCGGCTGGCTCCACCGCCTTGTCGAGGAATTCAATATCGTAGGCGACGTACAGCTTCTGGATAAAATCAATGGCGTTTTGACCGATGCTGTTCGCCAGCATGGCCGCCGCCTTCGGATCGGGCCCCTGAACATTAAAGCGAATGATATTCGTATCGGGCAGGACCGCCACCGAAGTGGTGTACTGCGCGTAATCCTCGGGATTGACGCGCAGCAGCTCGTACGTATTGTTGATGATTTGCGGACTGTTGATCACTTCCGCATAGGTGGTGATGATCGAACGCTTGTCCAACGCCTCGATGCTGTTGACCAGGTCCCGTCCTTCCACGAATTGCAGGTTAGGGCTGATGATGAAGCGGGCGTACGCTTCGTAGCGGGGGACCGCGACGTAATAAGAGTAAAACAAAGACAGGTTCACCGCCACCAAAACGGCGGCAAGGATCAACCACCAACCACGCTGAATAACCCTGAGATAGTAACGAATTTCCATGTGCAGACTCCAATCAAAACGGTTGAATACGCATCAAACAAATTAGCTTTCGCTCCAGGCGGAACGGAAACATTCAACGCGCCATGTTACAAAACGCCCCGCGCGGGAACGCGTTTCATGGTTGAAATCGTTAAACATGCCCTGACTGCCATTAAACCTCGCTTTCCAACAAGCAAACTGGGATAAAATACAACGGCATTATACTATTGTTCATCAAAATTCTTGCATTTTTGAAAGGTCGCGGCAATGACCCTTTTGGTTGATACGACAATCGCAACCCTTTTTTGGATTTGCGTCGGAGGCATTCTTTACACCTATTTCGGATACCCGCTTCTCGTCGCCCTGCTCGCGAGACTCCGCCCCGCGCCCGCGCCCGCGCCGCGCGCGCAAAGCGCGGACCTGCCGTCGGCGACATTGCTGATCGCGGCCTACAACGAAGAAATCGCCATCGAAGACAAGATCCGAAATTCCCTCGCCATCGAATATCCCCGCGAGCGATTCCAAATCCTCATCGTGACGGACGGCTCATCCGACCGGACGCCCGAGCTCGCGGGACGTTACGCCGGGCGCGGCATCGAGTCGACACACCAGCCCGAGCGGCGCGGCAAAATGGCCGCCATCAACCGCGCCATGCCCCAGGCGCGCGGCGAAATTATCGTTTTTTCGGACGCGAATAATTTTTATCAGCCCGACACCATCCAGAAGTTGGTCGCGCCGTTCAGCGACCCCGCCGTCGGCGCGGTGAGCGGCGCAAAGGTCATCCAAAAAGGAGACGGCAGCCTGGGCGAATCCGAAGGGCTGTATTGGAAATACGAATCCTTCATCAAGAAACAGGAAAGCCGGTTGGGAAGCTGCACCAGCGCCGCGGGCGAGATCCTCGCGTTGCGAAAAGAACTCTACGCGCCGCCGCCAGACCGCGTCATCAACGACGATTTCTACCTCGCCATGCAGGTCCTCCGCAAAGGCTACCGCATGGTCTACGCGCCCGAGGCGAAATCCAGCGAGCGCGTCTCGCTGACCGCGCAAGACGAGATCGTCCGCCGCACGCGCATCAACGCGGGACGCTATCAAGCCATCGCGCTGGCAAAAGATTTCCTGCCGCTCAACCGTCCCGTCCTCGTCTGGCAGATCGTCTCGCACAAATTCCTCCGCCCGCTGGTTCCGTTCTTCATGATCGCCGCGCTGCTCTTCAACCTGCTGGCCGTCCTCCTCCCTCCACGCGGCGGTTTTTGGACGCTGGGCTCGCCATACGGACCGATCTTCCTCGCCCTGCAAATCGCCTTCTACGCGCTGGCGCTCGTGGGATCGCGCCTGCAACAACACGGCGGACAAAGCAAGCTGGCCCGCGCCCTCTACCTCCCCACTTTTCTGGTGAACAGCAACCTGGCCGCGTTCAACGGATTCCTGCGATTCGCCCGCGGCGAGCAGGGACATCTCTGGGAACGCATCCAACGACGGTGAAGCGGACTCCTCCCCCCGAGCATTTATGACGCCCGAACCGAATCCTCCCAAGACCCTCATTGTGGATCTCTCCAACCTTTACGGCGGATCCTCGTCCCGCGTCCTCTCGCTGCTGACGCGCTTCCCCGCGGGGACGGCCGCGCTCGCGGGCCTGGAACGCGGCGCGGTGACGCGCGAAGCGCTCCGCCTGGGACTCCCCGTCCACGTCCTCGGCAGTCGAAAGACCGATCCGCGCATCCTGGGCCGCCTCGTCCGCCTGATCCGCACGGAAGGCTATCAAATACTCGACAGCCAGAACATCCAATCGAAGGTCTTCGCCAGCCTCGCCGCCAGCCTGACGCGCGTGGCGCTCGTCTCCACCCTCAACAGCTGGTACGCGAACGAACACGGCAAGGCCTCGCTCAAGGGAAAGATTTACACCGCCGTCGAACTCGCCACCAACTGGAACCTGTCGCTCTACATCGCCGTCTCGGAGCGCGACCGTCAGAACCTGCTGCGAGCGGGCGTCCGCGCGGACGACATCGCCCTGATCTACAACGCGGTGGACGCCGCGCAGCCTCCGCCCGCGGACCGCGGCTTCCTGCGTCGGGAGTTCAACCTGCCCGCCGATTCCACCGTCTGCCTCGCGGTCGGACGCCTCGTCCGCGTCAAAGGGTACGACGTGCTGGTCGAGGCGATGAAGCAAGTCTCCGACCAGAAGCGGAATATCACCTGCGTCATCGTCGGCGAGGGAGAAGCGCGCGGGGAGTTGACTCGTCAAATCCACGAGGCGGGACTGGACGGCCGCGTCATCCTGGCTGGATATTTGCCGCGCGAGACGATCGCCTCCGCGCTGGCCTCCTGCGACGTGTTCGCGATGCCGTCCCGCTACGAAGGCACGCCCATCGCCGTGCTGGAAGCGGCCGCGATGGCGTGTCCCATTCTCGCGTCGGACGCAGGCGGGATTCCCGAATTGGTCGCCAACGAGGAGCACGCGCTGCTGGTCCAGCCCGAAGACCCGTCCGCGCTCGCGCAGGGATTGATCCGTCTCGGCGCGGACCGCGCGTTCGCGCGTCGGCTGGGAGAGAACGCCCAGCGCCGCGTCCGCGAGAAGTTCAGCCTCGAGGCGCAAGTCGCCGCGACGATGGACGCCTATCGAAAAGCCTGGGCAAAATTCAATCGGGAGAGATGAATGTACCTGGATACAACCGTACTTAAGAAAACCCGACGCTCCAAACTGAAAGAGGGGATTTTTTCGTTCGCCTTCCACAGCGGATTGACGCGGCTCGGCCGCGGCTTCTGGAAAAATTCCCTGACCGTGCTGAACTATCACCGCATTGCCAACCTCGACGACGACGGCTTCGACACCTTCAAGCCCAACGTCAGCGGCCGCCCCGAGGACTTCGAGCGGCAGATGGACTACGCGGCGCGCTGGTTCAACGTCATCTCGACGCGCGATCTCGTGGGCTGGCTGGACGGCGGAGCGCCGCTTCCGCCGCACGCCGCGCTGATCACTTTCGACGACGGCTATCTCGACAACTACACGTTCGCCTATCCCATCCTGCGCAAACATAATTTCCCCGCCATCATTTTTCTGACGACGAATCACATCGAAAGCGACCTCCCCTTCTATTGGGATTTGGCCGCCTATTGCCTGCATCACACGCGGAAGGATCACGTCGTCCTGCCCGACGGGACGCGGCGGGAATGGAAAAACCGGGCCGAGGCGGAACGCGTCGGCGCGACCCTGATCGAGCAGGCAAAGTCCCTGACGGAAGACGAGAAGCGCGCCTGGATGTCGCGCCTGCCCGACGCGTTGGACGTCCCCATCCCTGCGGGATTTTTTCGCAATCTCATGTTGAGTTGGGACCAGGTTCGGGAAATGCGCCGCAACGGGATCGAGTTCGGCGGCCACACCATGAACCATCCCATCCTGACGCGCGTCCCGCTGGAGAAAGCCAAAGAGGAGATCGTCGGCTCGAAAGCGCGCGTCGAACAGGAGTTGGGTGAAAAAATTCTGGGATTCGCCTACCCGAACGGGTTGGCGGGCGACTTCAACGCGGAGATCGAACGGACGGTCGCGGAGGCCGGCTACGGAGCCGCGTTCACCCTCCTGAACGGACCCAGCCAGAACGCGGAGGTGAAGCGGGAGCGCTTTGCCATCCGCCGCGTGTTCGTCTCTCACAAACATACGCTCCCCCAATTTGCCGCGCTGGTCAGTTGGTTCCGCCGTTACCGCGCTTGAGCAAGCCTTCGAAGACAGAACGCATGTGCGCCGCGATGGTGTTCCACCCGAAACGCGTCTCGGCGAGTCGCCGCGACTGCCGTCCCATCTCCTCCGCCCGCGTGGGATCGTTGACCAGCGCGGCGATCTTTTCCGCCAGCGCGGACGGGGTCTGGGCAGGCACGAGAAATCCGTTCAACCCGTCTTCCACCGCCTCGGGCAGTCCGCCGACGTTCGTGGCGATGACCGGCTTGCCGAAGGTGTACGCCATTTGCAGCGAGCCGCTCTGCGTGCTGCTGTGATAGGGATACACAACCAGCGCGGCGATTTCCATCAGCGGACGGATATCGCCGAGCGGGATGTAGCGCGTGTCGAGGATGACGTCGTCGGAAACGCCGCGCTCGTGAATGCGCCTTTTCAACTCGTCCATGTGGATATGTTTGGTGGGATAACCGGCGATCACCAGTTTTGCCGCGCAGGATTGCCGCGCCAAAGCGAAAGCGTCTATCAGGTCGTCCAATCCCTTGCTGGGGGACAGTAGTCCAAAAAACAAAACCGCGCGCTCGTCGCCGCGCAGTCCGTATTGCGCGAGCAATTCCGATTTATCCCGCGCAGGGAACGACAACAGCCAGTCCGAGTTTCCGTGGGCGATAACGTGCGTGCGCTCGCGCGGCACAAAAGGAAACAACGACAGGAAACGTTCGCGGTTCTCCTGCGCGTGGAAGAAAATCGCCGAGAAGTGAGTGTAGATGCCCGCGTAGGCGCGCGCGACCAGCGCGGCGAATCGTCCCGAACTCTCGCGCAGCTCGAATTCGTGGCCGATCTCAGCCAGGAGTAATCCTCGTCGCTGCATGAGACCGAGGAAGTATGTCTCGAACGGGAAGTTGATCTTGGAGAACAGGACGATGTCGGGTTTGAGATTCGTCAAGTGGCGCGTCAGCCCCATCCACGCGCGGATCAGCCGGACGGCGCGCACGCCGCGGCGCAGCGTCCGGTGGATTTTGTGCCAGAGCCGCGTCAACGGATTCTTCGGCGGCTCGTGCATCTGCTGCGGATCGAACAACGTCCACAGCGCGAGGATGTTCTGCACGCGAAAATTATGGGGAAACTCCGCCATTTCATAGTTCGTGCCGGTGACCAGCGTAACGTCGAGTTCCGCGTTGGAAAGCGCGGCGCAAAGTTGATAGGCGTAATGGATCAGCCCGCCCGCGCCGTTCGGCTCGACCATCGCCAGGCGGATTTTATTTCCCATGACGACTCATTTCCTCCACATAAATATTTTCCAATTGACGGACCTGCGTTTCGATATTGAATTTCTGCTGGACGATCTGCCATCCGCGTTCGCCCATCCCGCGCCTCGTCTCCGCGTCGGACAAAAGCGCGGCGCAGGCGCGGGACAACGCCTCGGGCTGCGCGGGCGGGACCAGGATTCCGTTTTCGCCGTCCGCGATCATCTCCGGGACGCCGCCGACCGCGCTCGCGACGACGGGCAGCCGCGCCGCCATCGCCTCCGCGAGGACGGTCGGGAGGGCCTCCGTCAGCGTGGGGAGGACGAAGATGTCGCTGGCGGCAAGCAGGCGCGGGACGTCTTTCCGCAGCCCGGCAAAGACGACGCGCTCCTGCAATCCCAACCGTCGTGTTTCATTTTCCAACGCTTCACGGTGAGTCCCATCGCCGACGACAAGGTAATACGCGTCTGGGCGCGACTCTAAAATGGCGGGCATGGCGCGGAGCATGAACTCGATCCCTTTGGGCGGGCGGAGGACCGCGACCGTCGTCAGGAGGGACGCGGCCCGGGGGAGGTTAAACTCGTTCCGGACGGAATCCCGCGCGGGTCCAGATTCGCGGCGGCGGCCGGCGGACAGGTCAATGCCGTTGTAGAGCGTCGTCAACTTGCGGGCGGGGATCCCGCTTTCGGCAATGTAGCGCCGCCGCGTCTCTTCCGAGACCGCGAGGACGCGATCGCAAAAAAACCGGAGCGCAAACCATTCCACGCGCTGGTGCAGGCGCGTCCTGGCGCGAACGTCGTCCGTCGGCAGAACGTGGACGGTGCTGAGGCTGGGGAGTCGCAGGGTTTTGGCGGCGAGGCCGCCGAGGATGTTGGAGAATTCCAGTTGGGTGTGGACGATGCCGGCGCGATGGCCGCGCAGATAATTCCGCAAACGTCCGACCGCGCCGAAGTCGCGCAGGCGCGCGATCGGGAGGTCGTCCACGGGGACGCCGAGGGCGCGGATGTCTGCCGCGAGCGGGTTGTCCCCTTTCGATTGGAGGACGCAGACGCGCGCCGCGAAGCGCCCGGCGTCGAGACGCTTGAGGATGGGGACCATGAGGCGTTCCGCGCCGCCCATGCCGAGACCGTCAATGATGTAGATAACGCAAGTGGGGAATTTCATTTCGCAGAAAAACGTCAATCCTTCTTGCGGATGAGAGTCGCAAGTTGGAGCAAATTCTCTTTTTCAGATCGCCAAAGAACCGCGAAATACGCGGCCGCGCCCGCGAGGGCGACACAGGTTAATTGGATGATAGGCACAGCGCTTTGAACCGCGTACAAAACAAGAATCGCTACGACCGACATGACTGCCCCGCCCTTCAAGGACGGCAACATCTCTTTCAAAATATCCAGAAAGGATATTTTAATAAAACGTGTCGCGACGACAATGCCAACAACACGGTCAATAATCATCGCGATTGCATATCCCCACGCGACGCCGATCAATCCAAAACGGGAACCGATAATCAGCGCAGGAGCGATGAGCACCAGCGTAAAGACGGCGAGCCATATTAGAATTTGCGGGCGACCGATGGCTTTATAAACATCGCCAATATGGTACGCGATGGAATACATGAGCGCGTAAATTGCCAGCACGCGGAGAATTGGGATCGCGTCCAGCCATTGCTCACCGAACAACACGCGCACTATTGGGTCGGCTGCAATGATCAGGCCTAAACAGATCGGCACGGCGAACAGTTGCACCAATCGAATTGAAGCAAGGAAGCCGCGGCGCAATTCTTCGGGGCGATCCTGAATGCTGGCGAAGGCAGGGAAGGTGACGCTCGCCATGATCCACAAGTTACCGATAAGGAGCATTTCGGGAAGACGGTACGCCAACGTGAAAATTCCCAACTGCACCGCGCCAAAAATCCGCCCAATGACAATGTATCCAAAATTATCAACAGAAATATTGAGCAAGTCGCCACCGATGATTGAAAATCCAAATTTAAATAACGCGCCGGTAATGCCGGGATCAAGGGCGAGGCGCGGCCGCCAGGGGCGAATCATCCACACGAGGATTACAGAGCTCAGCGCGCCGGCGAGCTGTCCGAACACCAGCGCCCAGACGCCGTATCCCGCATACGCCATGCCAATAGAGACAATACCTTTGACCACCGAGTTCCCAATATCAGGGATCATCTTGCGCCGGTAATCCATCTCGCGTAACAGCCAAACGATATGCACCGAGCCAATCGAACTGATGAAAAACGATAATCCAAGCCACCGTAACACCGCAGAGACATCCGGATTCTTGAAGTAGGCTGCAACAAGCGGGCTGAGCGGAAGAATAATCAGGGAGAGCAAGAAGCCAATAATAACATTGAGTGTAAAGACGGTATTAGCCGCTTCGTTTACATCCCCCTGCCGTTGGATCAACGCCATGCCGAGGCCCAGATCTTTAATGACGGCCAAATAGTTGACCGCCACCAGCGCGATCGAGACCAAACCAAAATCGTCTTTGGCCAATACGCGGGCAAGAATGGCGGTAGCGACCAGCGTTACGACTTTAGTCAACCCGTAGGCAATAAAATTCCAGAAAATTCCGCCGGCGGTCTTCCTGACAATGTGTTCGCCGGCTTTGTTGGAACTGCTTTGAGAATTCATCAAGTAGTCAACTCGCGAGAGGGTCGTTCAGCATCCTGGCGCAATTCTTCCGTCAGTTGAATCGCAGACATCGCCAGCGCGGAAAAGATCCAAAAGAAGCGAAGATAAGCTCCGTGCAGGAAGAAACTCGTAATCAGATATCCAATGATAGTCAATTGAATGGCGATGATCCACGGTATCCAATGCCGATACTCTTCAAGATGCGAGATGGAATTACGCGCTCGGGTCAGCCCGACCAGCAAAGCGATGGAAAAACCGACGAACATAATTGTGCCGATTACGCCCGTCTCCGCCAGCACTTGAACGTAAAGCGAGTGTGGATCACGTTCTCCAGAACGCAATTCCAGACCAACATTCGTTGCGTACGTCTGGTAGTTATTTGGATAATTTCCTGCGCCGACGCCTAAAAGCGGGTTGTTGACGAACATACTTAATCCAGTCAACATCTCGCTGGTTCGACCGCGGAAAGAATCCTCCTGATAGATTCCTCCCTGACTACCGGGCGAGAGGAGAGAGAGCGTCTCAAATCGCGCCGTATAGCTGGATGGCAACCAAGGGATAGCCAGCACAACGACTGCCATGCTAGAAAACCATACCAAAGGATGGAGACGGTAACTCAGTGCCGTCAGGACAAAGATAATCGCAAGGGCCAGATAAGCTCCCCGACTATAGGTATTCAAGACTTCGAACAACAAAATGCCAAGAATGCCCAACGAAATCAACTTGATACGGATGCGAGACTCGTCAATAACGCGGAGCAGGACAAGTGGAATGGACGCGACCACTACCTGCCCCCAAATATTTGGTTCCTTAATTGATCCGGCGATTCGATACGTCGTCGAGTACGACCCAATATCCTGAACCACTCTCGCCAGCCCAAAAAACTCCTGCCGGTAATTCCCTCTAATTACTTGATACGCACCCAAAAGACATAAAAATCCCATGACGAGGATAATAGTCCACGCAGCCATCTTCCATGTATTGGGAGTTCTTAAAGTAAAGAGAAAACAATAAATAATGACGATATCTTTTCCCAGATCAAGAGTCGCCTCAAGAGCGCGATCTTTGTTGTCGGCCACAATATAGGAAAGAGCAGTTGCGATAAGAAACAGGAAAAGGAAAACTTCAACGGTGCGCGTTTTTACCCGCCCGCCCGGCATGCTCTCGTTCAAATATCTCACAAAAATTGTCGCCGCGACAATAGCCACTAACGGCTTAATAACGCCAGGCAGTCCCTGGTCTGTGAACTGGCGAGAGATATTCGAGAATACCGCGATGATCAACACCACTGCGCCGAGACTAGGCTTAATGTAAATTGCTACTACCAGCCCAATGACCAACAGAGTAGCCAGGCCAAACAGCCCTACTTGAATGTTGGGATTACTAATCAACACTGCGCCCGCGCTAGCCAATGCAATGATCAATAATAAATAAATAACGTCTTGTTTGTTAATTGTCATGGCAACTCGCTTCTACAAAATTGGATTGAATAAATGTAGTATATCTTCTTTTCTGAAAACCGGATATGAATTATCGCTGATAAGTCGATAGATTGCCGTCCAAGAGGAATGCCTAAAATCTATTTTGTGCTGGAAATCGGTCTCCATGTTTGACCGTGAGGAGCATAACGCATCTCCCGACGCGCCTGGGAAATGAACCATTCATTTTTCAGCCACCTGATGACGCCTTTTACATATTTCAGCGGTTGGCCGCGATCCTGTTTACGAAACAAAAAATATGATATACGGTTCTTGAGGGAGCGAAGCTGAGGGAAATCATCGAGCAGGATTGATCTGGCAAGCGCGTTTCCTTCAAATTGGCGCATCAACTGCATGGCACCATAAATATAACGGATCATTTCCTTATTCTCATCGAACAAGGTCGAAGCGGCATAACCCCAGATTTTGGCATCGCTTTCTGCAATTTGCCTGCCTTGAGAACGAGCTATAAGGCCCGCGCTATAATCTTCAATGACATTTTGCGGAAAACCTTTAATTCCGTTAATCCAGTGAGTGGACCACGCGAACATCCACCCCGTCACCTCGGCTTTCATTGTTTTGGCTCGTGGAGTCGCCCGCATATTCTCGTTTTTCTTTGGGCTAAACTCCTGCGAATTGACAAGCACGGTATCGGATTTTGGATCGTCAAGAATGACGCGCCTTGTAAAACCATACAGTCGGGCAACAGAATCAGGCTCAACCCAGTTGTTGGCGTCGATGTTTATCGCCAGCGGATGGTCGCTCCGTATTGCAATCTCATTACCAATATTGAGAGCGTTCGCCTTACCGGCGGTGGGAGTTTCGACTATCAGAAAGCGCAACCCAGTATAGCCAAATTGAAGCGCCGAATTAGACATTTTCGGATCATATGCCGAGTTGGGGATGAAGATTTTAACCGCGGGATAATATTGCGACAGACGGCGAATAAGTATTTCTTTACTTTGGTCAGCGGAAGCATTTAGCACAAAAACAATCTGCGCATCAACGTCGGAGGGAATTCCAGATGCCAAAAACGCTCCTAGAAAAGACGGAAGAAAACGGCGCTCGTTATGAATCGGCACAACAATTGTGAAGCGTGAATTCACAGACTCAATACCGGTCTGGTCAAGCCAATATTTCCGTTGAATAATAGCGCGAGCTTCATCAAATGATATGCCGCCTCGCATTGTTTGCCTTAGTCGAAAAATCTCACAAGTAATTAACAACAAAATGGGAAGGCTAGCATAAAGCCATCCTTCTGGTTGTTCCAACATTAAATCAACCACAGATTGTATACTGTCCATAAGAAACTGAACTCGAATTATACGACCACGCAGTTGTCAGCTCAAAATTCATTAATTCAACATTTATTTTGTGCTACGGATTGGCTGCCAGGTCTGTCCAGACGGGTTTCGGCGTAGCAAGCGTCGGGCCTCGAAGATGCAATTCTCATTGGCCAACCATGTGTAAAAGCCGCGAAGAATTTTTAGCAGGGGTTTCCGTTCACGAACTCGAGAAAGTACATAATAATCCAGACGCTTCCGCCACGGACGTAGGTGCGGAAAATCGTCCATGAGAATATTCGTTACACGCTGGTCGTCTCGAAATAATCGCTTCAATTGCAGCGCCCCATAAACAAAGCGGATCAACTGTTTCTTTTCATCAGCGTCGTCGGCAGGCGAAAACGCCCAGATATTCGCGCTGCTCTCAATAATTCGTTTACGCTGGGAAAGCGCCAGCAAGCCAGTTCCATAATCTTCGATTGCAAGCTGAGGAAATCCGCCGTTTTGCTGAATCCACCGCGTAGACCATGCGAACATGCTGCCTGATATTTCAGCCTTTTGCGTCTTCCCCTTTACCGCCACCTGCGCCTGCTCATTCCGCGTCGGGCAATACTCCAACGCATTGACGAGCACAACTTTATTGTTTGGCGAATCAATGCCAGCCTGTTTCGCGCATTGATATATCAGGGCAATAGAATCAGGCTCCACCCAATTATTGGCGTCTATATTTATCGCAATATTGTGATCTTGACGCAACGCAATTTCATTGCCAAGGTTGAGAGCGTTGGCCTTGCCAGCCGTTGGCGTTTCTATCACAAGAAATCGTATTCTGCCACAACAAACTTGGAAGGCAGATTCCTTCATCCTTGAATCGTAATCTGATGCCGGTAGATGCGTTTCGGTCGGTGAACATATGAGCGCCAGACGGTTTTTGATTTGAACAACGCTTTTATCGTTCGACGCATTAACAACAAATATAAACTGAATATCCGCGGAACTGGGTAATT
This sequence comes from Anaerolineales bacterium UBA7227, assembly GCA_002473085.1. Lineage (GTDB taxonomy): Bacteria > Chloroflexota > Anaerolineae > Anaerolineales > Villigracilaceae > Denitrolinea > Denitrolinea symbiosum. Next base: position 9,003 of record DKTP01000096.1, on the reverse strand, counting down.
CCGACGCCAGCAAAGCGCCCAGCATAGACGGAAGCGACCGCTCCTCGTTATGAACCGGCACAACGACGGAAAAATGCGTCGCTTCCACATCTATCTCAGTCAGATCGCGCCAGCGCCGACAAAGACAGGCCTCTCGCGCTTCGTGCAGCAATCCTGCATTATGCGTTAGATTCGCGACCGAGCACGTTGCTGTCTCGATCTTTGGCAGACTGGCTCGAATCCAGCCAACCGGTTGCTCGATCATCAGATCAATGATGCGACTAACCGTCATTGCGATCCTGTTCCACTAGCATTAACGCGGCCTCCACAGACAAATGCCGTTTCTTCCATAACGTCCAAGCAGCCTACGCAGTTTCCAGGTTGTCTCAAATTCCATGGGAATCTGGGACGCGTATGCCGCAGCGCCTTTTTTCCACGCGGCCAGCCCCCACCACGAAATTGCATATCGGTCGGTATTCATCGCCTGTGTTAGAGAATCCAGGGCAGACGGATTATTTTGTAAATACGGTACATCGGCATAATACCAAAGCGCACGGCCGAGATCTTCGACTGCCCGCTTCGTGAGGACATGATCCACATGATTGCCAATCGCCAGTGGACAAACAACTCTATCAGCGGATTTCAGCCGTTCGGCGAGGCCGTGTGTCATCCGGGAGACTAATTCTGCGTCACCACCGTGTGGCGAGACAAATGTGCTGTTGGCATATAGCCACCGTCCATCCTGCCCGCGTCTATAGATGCAGTCGAGGAAATCAAAGTGGACGGCCCTTGCGCCAACAATTCTCATTGCGCGCAGATCTTCGCCGCGCCGCAAACGGACAGCCTCTTCAGCAGACCGGAATTTCCATAGGCGATGTAATGCTTGCGCCAGCGGACTGGTCTCCTCAAAATTAGAAAAACCACACATAAGCGTCCACACTTCAACCTGCCCCCCAGCGCGGATCTGCTCGTTAATTAATCCGCCTACGGAAAAAACGACGTCGTCAAGATGAGGAGAAATATATATCCAACGCACATACACATTAAACCATAAATATCCGATCATAGCAAAGAAAAGCCCCTGCGACCTTTCTTCTGATAGGCCCGATATGCTATACTTCCCCTCGCCACTCCACCAACACATAAGGAAACGCCCATGCAAGAAGATCCCCGTATCATCGAATTACGCCGCGCGCGCGAAAAGGCCCGCGCGGGCGGCGGGGCGGAACGCATCGCCCGCCAGCGCTCCAAAGGCAAACTGACGGCGCGCGAACGCCTCGACCTGCTCCTCGACCCCGACACCTTCAACGAGATCGAGCCCTTCATCACCAGCGAGGGCGACGAACTCGGGCTGGAATCCGAAAGATACCTCGGCGATGGCGTCGTGACCGGTTACGGTCGGATTGACGGGCGGACGGTCTACGTCTACGCCCAGGATTTCACCATCTACGGCGGCACGCTCAGCGAGATGCAAAGCCACAAGATCTGCCGCGTGATGGACCTCGCCCTCCGCAACGGCGCGCCGTGCATCGGTCTCATCGACTCGGGCGGGGCGCGCATCCAGGAGGGCGTCAAAGCCCTCGGCGGCTACGCCGAAATCTTCCGCCGCAACGCGCAGTACTCCGGCGTCATCCCCCAGATCAGCATCATGCTCGGACCATGCGCCGGCGGCGCGGCCTACTCGCCTGCCCTGCAAGACGTCATCATCATGGTCGAGAAACACTCATTCATGTTTCTGACCGGCCCCGAGGTCATCAAGGCGGTGACGGGCGAGACGATCGACCCCGAATCGCTCGGCGGCGCGGGCGTGCACGCCTCCATCAGCGGGACGGCGCACCTCACCGCTCAGTCCGAACAGGAGGCTCTGGCGCTCGCCCGGCGCGCCCTCGGTCACCTCCCCTCCAACAACGTCGAGAACCCGCCCTTCGGCCCGGAGGGAGACGATCCGCATCGGATGGACGAAGCGCTGAACCGCCTCATCCCCCTCGATCCGCAGTCGCCGTACGCGATGCACGAAGTCATCGAATCGGTCGTGGACCGCGGCTCATTCCTGGAAATCCAGCCCGACTGGGCGCGCAACGCCATCGTCGGGCTGGCGTACATCGGCGGGCACAGCGTGGGCATCGTGGGACAGGAGCCGTCGGTGATGGCGGGCGTGATCGACATTGACGCTGCCGACAAGATGACGCGCTTCGTCCGCATGTGCGATTGCTTCAACATCCCTCTGGTCACGTTCGTGGATTCGCCCGGCTTCCTGCCGGGCGTGGCGCAGGAACACGGCGGCATCATCCGTCACGGCGCGAAACTGCTCTACGCGTATTCCGAGGCGACCGTCCCGAAAGTGACCGTCATCACGCGCAAGGCCTACGGCGGCGCGTACGTGGTGATGGGGAGCAAATACCTCGGCACCGACGTGACCTACGCCTGGCCGAGCGCGGAGATCGCCGTGCTGGGCGCGGAAGGCGCGGCCAACATCCTGTTCAAGAAACAGATCGAGGCCGCCCCCGACCCGGCCGCGGAGCGCAAACGCATCGCCGAAGACTACCGGCGGAAATTCAACAATCCCTACCACGCCGCGGCGACGGGCTACGTGGACGACATCATCGAGCCGAAGGAGACGCGTCCCAAGATCATCGCGGCGCTCTCCGCCCTGCGCGATAAATACGCCCCCGCGCCGCCGCGCAAACACGGGAACATCCCCGTATGACCAACATCTGCCATCTTGATCTACAGCCTATCGGTAAACGAGTCGAAGTCCCCGAGGGGACGAATTTACTGGACGCCTGCCAGCAGGCGGGCGTGGAACTCGTCGCCATCTGCGGGGGCGCGGGCATCTGCGGAACCTGCCGAATCCGCCTGCTCAAAGGCAAGCTGACGGACTTCTCCATGACCGAAATGGAGGAGTTGACCGAGGCCGAGCGCGCCGCGGGTTTGCGTCAAGCCTGCCAGGTGGAAATCCTCTCCGACCTCGTCATCGAGATTCCGCCCGAATCGTTGAGCGCGCCGCAGCGTCTCTCCATCGAGGGCCGCGACGCTGACTTCGAATGGGACCATTCTGTCATCGAAACCCGCGAAGTGGAAGTGGCGCCTGCCGCGCTGACCGACCTGCGTCCCGACACCACCCGCGTCCTCGACGCGCTGAAAGAGGCGGGAGCGCCGGGAAAATACCGCTTTGACCCGGAAGGCGTGAAAGCCCTCTCCGGCGTCCTGCGCGGAAACGACTGGCGCGCCACGCTGGCTATCCGCAGCGACGAGGAAATCGTCGCCATCCTGCCTCCCGGGACGCCCGCCTTCGGCCTCTCGGTGGACATCGGCACGACCAAGGTCGCGGCGTATCTCGTGAATTTAAAATCGGGCGAAACCGCCGCCAAGACGGGCGCGATGAACCCGCAGATCGCGTACGGCGAAGACGTGATCAGCCGCATCCGCTACATCAACGACCATCCCGCCGACGGGCTCAAAACCCTGCAAGGACGCGTCGTCGAGACGCTGAACAACCTGCTCGAAGAACTGGGCAGGGATGCGAAGGTCAAACGCGAGCAGATCGTGGAAGCCGTCGTCGTCGGCAACACAGCCATGCACCACATCTTCGCGGGCCTGCCGGTGAAGCAGCTGGGCGACTCGCCGTACATGGCGACCGTCGGCGAAGCGATGAACGTCAAGGCGCGCGACCTGGGCCTGAACCTCGCGGCGGGCGGGACAGTCTACCTGCCGCCCAACATCGCGGGCTTCGTCGGAGCGGATCACGTGGCGGCGCTCGTCGGCGCGGGACTCCACAAAGTGACCGACACCGTCGTCGCGCTCGACATCGGGACGAACACCGAGCTCAGTCTCTACCACAACGGCCGCCACTGGACCTGCTCCTGCCCGTCGGGGCCGGCCTTCGAGGGCGCGCACATCGAAGACGGGATGCGCGCCGCGCCCGGCGCGGTGGAACGCGTCCGCATCGAGGGAGACGAGGTGCAGATCCACACCATCGGCAACGTGGACGCGGTCGGCATTTGCGGCTCGGGGGTTCTCGACACGATCGCAGAATGTAAAAAGATGGGACTGCTCACCCCCAAAGGCGCGTTCACGGGCGAACACCCGCGACTGCGCGGCTCGGGCGTGAACGCGGAATTCGTCCTCGTCCCCGCCGCGAGGTCCAAGACGGGACGCGACGTGCGGATGACGCGCAAGGACGTCAACGAGATCCAACTCGCGAAGGGGGCGGTGCGCGCGGGCGCGGAAGCGCTGCTTGATGTGGCTGGGATCAAGGCGGAGGAAGTCCAGCAGGTCATCCTCGCGGGCGCCTTCGGGACCTATCTCGACCTCGACAGCGCCATCGGCATCGGGATGCTGCCGCGCACGGAGCGAAATCGCTACCAACAGATCGGCAACGCCGCAGGGACGGGGGCGCGCCGCATGTTGGTCTCGCGCGAACAGCGTCAGATCGCCGAGACGCTCGCCCGCGACGTGGAATTTGTGGAGCTCGCCAAACATCCCAACTTCACGAAAATTTACGCGCAGGCGCTGCTGCTGTCATAAAACAAAATCCAGGTCTCGTTGAGACCTGGATTCCTGGGCGGCTGATGGGTTTCGAACCCACAACATCCACATCCACAGTGTGGCGCTCTGCCATTGAGCTACAGCCGCCATGTTGAGCGGGCGCATTATATCATCACCGCCAGAATTTTTGTAGGCAACTTGACCCTCGCTCGATGGCTTTCTCAAAGTCCGAAATTCTCATCGCAAATGTCGCGAATTTTCGAATGGCGCGAATGAATTTTAAAAATATTCGCGAAATTCGCCCACTCGCGGTATTCGCGTTTCAAAGCGACCAACTTGTCAAACGATAACGAGAAACGCATACCCTCGCCTTGACCCTCGGCCTGTTCCCGACTAGAATCACAGAAACCCGTTTTCTTCGAGAAAACGGGTTTCTGATGAGCAACCATGTTTGAATCTCTCACATCCCGACTTAACCAGGTCTTCGACGGACTCCGCCGCCGCGCCAAACTCTCCGAAGCGGATGTGGACGCGGCGCTGCGCGAAGTGCGTCTCGCGCTGCTTGAAGCGGACGTGCACTTCAGCGTCGTCAAGACCTTCCTTGCCCGCGTGCGCGAGCGCGCCGTCGGCGCGGAAGTGTCGAAGGCGCTGAACCCGGGTCAGCAGGTCGTCAAGATCGTCAACGAGGAGTTGATCGCCCTGCTGGGCGAACCCGCGCCGCTCAATTTGACAGGGCCCCGGCCGCGCGTCGTCCTGCTGGCGGGACTGCAAGGCTCGGGCAAGACGACCGCCGCCGGGAAGTTGGCGCGCCTGCTCCGCTCGAAGGGCGAGCGCGTGATGCTCGTGGCAGGCGACCCGTACCGTCCCGCCGCGGTGACGCAGTTGCAGCAACTCGGCGAACGCGCCGGAGTCCCCGTCGAGGCAGACCTGAACGTCACGCCGCCCGAACTCGCGGCGCGCGCGCTCGACAAAGCCCAGAAGGGCGGATTCACCGTCCTGATTGTGGACACGGCTGGACGGTCGCAGTTGGACGCGGAGTTGATGTCCGAGTTGAAGGCGATCGCGGCGAAAGTCAATCCCGTGGACACGCTGCTCGTCGTGGACGCGATGATCGGACAGGAGGCGCTCAACATCGCGCAGGGCTTCCGCGACAACGTGAACGTCACGGGTTTGGTCATGACGAAAATGGACGGCGACGCGCGCGGCGGCGCGGCAATCTCCGTCCGCTCGGTGACGGGCGTGCCGATCAAGTTCCTGGGCGTGGGCGAAAAACTGGACGCGCTCGAAGTCTACGATCCCGCGCGGCTGTCGTCGCGCATCCTCGGCATGGGCGACGTGCTAGGGCTGATCGAAAAGGCCGAGTCCGCGCTGGATATGGCGCAGGCGCAAAAATCCGCCGAGCGGATGATGAAGGGGCAGTTCACGCTCGAAGATTTTCTCGACCAGATGAAGCAAATGAAAAAGATGGGGCCGCTCAGCCAGATTTTGGAGATGCTGCCCGGTCAGATGGGCGCGGCGGCGAAGCAACTGGACCCCAAGGACGTGGAGAAAAATTTCAAGACGACGGAAGCCATCATCAATTCGATGACCGTGAACGAGCGCCTCGACCCCGACTTGTTAAACGCCTCGCGCCGCCGACGCATCGCGGCCGGCTCCGGCACGGACGTGCAGGACGTGAACCGTTTGATGAAGCAGTTCCGCGAGATGCAGAAGATGATGAAAATGCTCCAAAAATCGGGGGCGAAAGGACTGGGGCGACTGTTCGGTTAGCCGAGGGGGCGCTTCCGCTTTGCCGCGGGCTTTTTAGCGGCTGGCTTCACCTTCGGCTTTTTCGCGGCAGACTTGCCCCCCGTCTTCCGCGCAGACTCTTCCACGGAAGCGGCGCTGGACGTCATAGATTCACGCGCAATGGGGACAGGCTGCAACTCCAGTTTGTTTTCGCGCGCGTACGGTTTCCGCAGGCGGACCGGCGAAGTCCCGCCTCGCACGCGCAGGTTGAGTATTTCCACAAAAACGGAAAAAGCCATCGCGAAATAAATATATCCTTTGGGGATTTCCACATGGAAGGCCTCGGCCACCAAAGTGAACCCGATCAGCAGGAGAAAACTCAGCGCCAGCATCTTGACGGTCGGATGGCGTTCCACGAACTCGCTCACCGGCCCGGCCACGAAAATCATCGCGATCGCGGCCAGGATGACCGCCATGACCATGATCTCGATGTGCTTCACCATGCCCACCGCGGTGATAACCGAATCGAGCGAAAAAACGATATCCAGCAGCATGATCTGGATGATGACGCTGGCAAACGTCGCCGCGACTTTCGTGGAGGCGCGTCCCTGCTCGCCCTCCAGTTTTTCGTGAATTTCGTGGGTGCTCTTCCAAAGCAGGAAAAGCCCGCCCGCCAGCAGCACCAGGCTTTTGCCCGTGATCTCGACCTCTACAATGGGGATGGTAAAAAGCGGCTCGGTCAGCCCGATGATGACATAAAGAAAAGTCAACAGCAGGATGCGCGTGATCACCGCCAGCAAGATGCCCGTTGTGCGGGCGCGCGGTTGTTCTTCCGGCGGAAGCTTGCCGGAAAGGATCGAGATAAAGATGACATTGTCCACGCCCAGCACCAGTTCCAGCACGATCAGTGTGACCAGGGCAACCCATGTTTCGGGATCGGCAATCCAACTCCAAGCCATATCAGTCTCCTCAAACGGGATGGTCTATTCTATCCAACTGCCCGGCGCTCTGGAAACAGGACGCGAAAGACGCGGCTCCACGAAGAGAAAACGCGTTCGCCGCGTCCCATTAAATCGCCGGGCGGCTGATATTTTATCAAACCCCCGTTCTCTTTGGGAAAACAGGGGTTTGTTGTTTATCGGATTTTGAACATCTGGGTCAGCTTCATCGCCAGGTTCAGGTCGCCCGCCAGTTTGATCTTGCCTTGCATGAACGCCTGCATCCCGTCGAGTTCACCCGTAAAGATCTTGACGTAGTCGGCGGAATCGGCGGTGAGAGTCATCTTCGGGGAGGGATGCACGCCCTGCGCGGTGACGCACTTCCCGTCCTTGATCTCGGCGTACCAGTCGCCCGCTTCCGCTCCGCTGAACTTGAACTGGATCGCGGCGTCGAGGCCGGGCGCCTTTTCGGGCATGAACGCGCCGGGCATTTTGGACATCAAATCAGAAATTGTGAGGGGCATTGTGTAGTCTCCTGGTTTAGTAGTTGGATAGTCGGATAGTCGTGTGGTCGCGTGGTCCTGTTGTCGGCGAGCCGACCGCGCGGCTGCGCGACCAACAGACTAATTTTGAAGATTCTCGAAGATCGCGGCCGCGCCCATCCCTCCGCCGATGCACATCGTCACCATGCCGAATTTGGATTTGCGCCGCGCCATCTCGTAGATGAGTTGCGTGGTCAGTTTGGCGCCCGTACAGCCGAGCGGATGACCGAGAGCGATCGCGCCGCCGTTAACGTTGACACGGCTCTCGTCGAGTTCGAGCGTTCGAATTACCGCCAGCGACTGGGCGGCGAAAGCCTCGTTCAATTCTATCAGATCAATTTCGCCCAGCGACAAGCCCGCCTGCTTCAACGCTTTCGGGACGGCCTCCACCGGTCCGATGCCCATCAGTTCGGGCGCGACGCCCGCCGCGGCAAAGGTGACGAACCGCGCCAGCGGCTTGAGTCCGAGCCGCGCGGCCTTCTCCGCGGACATGACCATCGTCATCGCCGCGCCGTCGGACATCTGGGAGGAGTTGCCCGCGGTGACGGTCCCGCCCTCCTTGAAGGCGGGTTTTAGTTTGGCGAGTCCCTCCAAAGTCGAGTCGCCGCGTGGACCTTCGTCGCGCGCGACCGTGAATTTGCGCGTCGACTCCTTCCCGTCCACGTACTCGACGATCTCCACGTCAATCGGCACGAGTTCGGGATCGAAGAGTCCGCTCTCGACGGCTTTCGCGGCTTTCAGGTTGGACTGCAACGCGAAGGCGTCCTGGTCTTCGCGGCTGACGCCGTATTTGACCGAGACGTTCTCGGCGGTGAGTCCCATGTTGGTATAGTAGCGCGGCAGGTCCTGCGCGAAGTGCGGATTGGGCGAAAACTTGTAGCCCATCATCGGCACCATGGACATGGACTCCGCGCCGCCGCCGATCCCGACCTCGATCTCGCCCGTCATAATGCGATGCGCCACGTGCGCGATGGATTGCACGCCCGACGAGCAATAACGGTTGATAGTCTCCGCGGGGACGGACTGCGGCAATCTCGAGCGCAAGCCGATCATGCGCGCCATATTCATCCCCTGCTCGCCCTCGGGAAAGGCGCATCCCACCACGAGATCATCCACTTCGGCGGGATCGAGGCCTGGCGTGCGATCGAGCAACGCGTTCACGGTCACAGCCGCCATCTCGTCGGGGCGAACGGTAGTCAATCCGCCTCTTTTCGCCTTACCGACTGGCGTTCTAACTACGCTGACAATTACTGCTTCTTTCATGGTGTACTCCTTGTGGGTACAAGTTACAAGATACAGGATACAAGATACAAGATACAGGATACAAG
>DKTP01000180.1 GCA_002473085.1 Anaerolineales bacterium UBA7227 | reverse complement strand
AATTTTCATCATTCGGGGCGAACCCCCGTTCATGGATACTTTGTGCAGGAGACTACGCTCTGCTCAGAAGACGTTCTCTAACGTCAGTTGACTGGAAGGAGACAAGAATGTTAAAAGTAAAACGCGTGTACGAAAAAGCCGAAGCCAGCGACGGGACGCGCTTCCTGGTCGAGCGCTTGTGGCCGCGCGGCATGAAGAAAGAATCGCTGAAGATGAAAGCCTGGCTGAAGGAGGTCGCCCCCAGCGCCGAGCTGCGGAATTGGTTCGGTCACGATCCGCTCAAATGGACGGAGTTCCAGAAGCGCTATCAGGCTGAGTTGAAGGCGAACCCCGACGCGCTGTCTCCCATCCTGGAAGCGGCGAAACAGGGCGACGTCACCCTCCTTTACAGCGCGCACGATACGGAGCATAATAACGCATTGACACTTAAAAACTTCGTGGAAAAGCTGCTGAAAAAGTAAAGCGACGCGTCCCGAACAAATCCTTGAGGAGGAACTCATGCCCCAACAAGCGCCGTACGGAAGTTGGAAATCGCCCGTCACAACCGACCTGATCACTGGGAAGTCCATCGGGCTGGCGGAATTCTGCATTGACGGCGGCGACGTCTACTGGATCGAAAGCCGTCCCGCGGAGGGCGGCCGCTACACGATCATGCGCCGCACGCCCGACGGCCAAATCTCCGAATGCACGCCTCCCGAATTCTACGCGCGCACCACGGTCCACGAATATGGCGGCGGAATATTCACCGTCTCCGAGGGCGTCATCTACTTCGCGAATTTCAAAGACCAGCGGCTGTATCGCCAGCCCGTCGGCGGCGCGCCCGAAGCCCTGACGCCGAAGGAAGGCTATCGTTACGCCGACCTGAACGTTGACAAGAAGCGCAATCGCATTCTCTGCGTCCGCGAAGATCACACGCGGGGCGGCGAAGCCGTCAACACAATCGTCGCCGTCAGTTTGGACGGAGACGATAACGGGAAAATTTTAGTCGAGGGCAACGACTTCTACTCGTCGCCGCGCCTCAGTCCCGACGGGACGAAACTCTCATACCTGACGTGGAACCATCCCAACATGCCCTGGGACGGATGCGAACTCTGGGCCGCGGACATCGCCCCCGACGGGACGCTTCGGGATGCCAGACTTGTGGCTGGCTCCGCGTCCGAATCCATCACCCAGCCCGAATGGTCGCCCGACGGCGCGCTGTACTTCGCCGCGGAGCCGAACGGCTGGTGGAACCTCCATCGCTGGAAGGACGGCAGGGTCGAGGCGCTCCACCCGATGGAAGCGGAATTCGGGAAGCCGCACTGGGTCTTCGGCATGTTCACGTTCGCGTTTCTCTCGGCGACGGACATCCTGTGCAGTTACATCCAGGATGGGATCAGCCGCCTGGCTCGCTTCAACCCGAACGCGCGGACGTTCGTCCCCGTCGAAACTTCCTTCACCGAGATTGCAAACGTCCGCGCGGGGGACGGCTTTGCCGTCTTCTTTGGCGGCTCGCCGACGCAGACGAGCGCCTTGATCCGCATGGACATCGAAACCGGCAGGACGGAAACGCTTCGACGGAGTTCCGAGGCGACGGTCAGCGCCGACTATTTCTCGATCCCGCAGCCAATTACTTTTCCCACCACCGGCGGACTTGAAGCGCACGGCTTTTACTATCCGCCGCAAAACAGGGACTTCGTCGGGATGCCGGGCGAGCGTCCGCCGCTGATGGTCATCAGCCACGGCGGGCCGACTTCCGCAACCGGGACGACGCTGCGGTACGCCATCCAATATTGGACCAGCCGCGGCTTCGCGGTGTTGGACGTCAACTACGGCGGCTCGACCGGCTATGGGCGCGCGTACCGTCAGCGCTTGAACGGCAATTGGGGCGTGGTGGACGTGAACGACTGCTGCAACGGCGCGCTCCATCTGGCAGAGAAAGGCCTGGCTGACCGCGACCGGCTCGCCGTCCGCGGCGGAAGCGCAGGCGGCTACACCACGCTGTCGTGCCTCACGTTCCGTCCCGAAGTCTTCAAAGCGGGCGCGAGTCATTTCGGCCTGAGCGAACTCGAAGTCTTTGTCAAAGATACGCACAAGTTCGAGTCGCGTTATCTGTTCTCGCTGGTCGGGAAATATCCCGAGCAAAAGGAGTTGTATTTCGAACGCTCGCCAATCAACTTCCTGAAAAATCTGTCCTGTCCGTTGATCCTGTTCCAGGGCGATGAAGACAAGGTCGTCCCGCCGAACCAGTCGGAGATCATGTTCGACGCCGTCAAAGCGAAGGGATTACCGGTGGCGTATCTGTTGTTCGCGGGCGAGCAGCACGGATTCCGCAAAGCCGGGAACATCAAACGCTCGCTGGAGGCGGAGTTTTATTTTTATTCGAAAGTCTTCGGGTTCGAGCCAGCCGACGAGATCGAGCCGGTGAAGATCGAGAATTTATAACGGCTCCGTTCTTTGCGCTGCATCAAGGACAAAACCGTAAATCTGGAGTATTATTGCCCAGTTGGTAGAATTTACCCAAACTTTATCCCCAAAGGAGATTCAAAATGAGCGACAACGTAACCACCACCCTGGACGTGCGGCCGATCCCGCCGCCCCAGAAGCACCCCATGATCTTCGACGCCTTCGAAAGCCTGGCCGCCGGGCAGAGCTTCATCCTGATCAACGACCACGACCCGAAGCCGCTGTATTATCAATTCGCCAGCGAGCGCGCGGGAGAGTTCACCTGGGAATACCTGGAGCAGGGCCCTGAAGTCTGGCGGGTGCAGATTGGCCGCCCCGCGGCAGCCTGAACATCCATCGGAGGCAGTCCCCTTTGACTGCCTCTTTTTTATATTGCAGGAAGGAGATAAAAATGAAAACTGCAAACCTGTTGGAAAACCTGGCGTTCGGAGACAAAGACCCCCGCGCTGAACCGCTCCACTTTGACGAGCAGGGACGCGTCCTGCTTTTCACGCTCAAGGCGGGACAGGCCATCCGCGAGCACAACGCGCCCAGTTCTCCGTTTTTCGTGGTGGTGCTGAAAGGACAGGGAGTCTTTTCCGGCGGCGACGGCGTCGAGCATACCTGCGGACCGAACACGCTCCTCGTCTTCGACGCGGGCGAACAACACGCGGTCCGCGCCGTGGACGAGTTAGTCTTCGTCGGATTTCTGCACGGCGCGCCGGGCGCGTGAGAATCTGAGCCAGAGGGATTGGAGAGTTCCGCCGTTAGCGCCGGGCGAACGTCGTTTTCGTGGGAAGAAACTCCCTGCCTGGTCCGGCGCTCCAGGCGTCGTATCTCGCTTTTGTACGAATGAGTAGGATCAAATTCAAACCTGATAGCCTTTGAGAGACTCTGCAAGCCGAGCGAGGCTATCCTGACCGAAATCACTTTTCTGGGATGTCGGGAACGAGTCCGCGGAATTTCTTTGTTGATCCGTCCAATCCGCGTACAAGAAAAAACGCCCCGTCCCCATTAGGAGTAAATCATGAAATCCAATCCCAACCGCCTCTGGATCGTCGTCATCGCCCTCGGCTGGCTGTTCGACTTCCTCTTTTGGAAACGGACGCCTGGCGTCAACTTCGCCGTCTACGCCGTCCTCTGCCTCGCGGGCGGACTTTACCTCCTGCTCGGCGTGGAGAAGACGAAGCCCGCGCGCGGCGCGCTCTGGCTGTTGATCCCCATCCTGTTCTTCGCGGCCGTCACCTTCGTCCGCGCCGAACCGATGACCTCCTTCCTCGCCCACGCCATGACCCTCTTCCTGATGGGACTTCTCGCCATCACCTACCTCGGCGGCCGCTGGATCTGGTATGGACTGTGGGATTACGTGGCGGGCTTCGTAAAACTGGGCGGGAACATGCTCGTCAAACCGCTGACCTTCTCCGCCGACGTCCGCAGGGAACGCGCCGAGAGCGGCGCGCCCGCTCGACGGTCCGCGTGGCCCGTGATCCGCGGCCTGGTCATCGCGCTGCCCGTCGTCGCCGTCTTCGCCTCGCTGCTGGCCTCCGCCGACGCGGTCTTCCAGGCGCGCCTCGAGGACTTTCTGGACCTGCTCAACATTGACAACCTCGGCGAGTACATCTTCCGACTCTCGTACATCCTCGTCGGCGCGTACCTGCTGACGGGAGTCTTCCTTCACGCCGCGACCGCCTCGAAAGACGAAAAACTGATCAACGAAGGCAAGCCCATCGTGTCGCCGTTCCTCGGCTACATCGAGTCCGTCATTGTGCTGGGGAGCGTGACGCTGTTGTTCCTGTTGTTCGTCGTCATCCAGTTCCAGTATTTCTTCGGCGGGCAGGCCAACATCCACATTGACGGCTACACCTACAGCGAGTACGCGCGGCGCGGCTTCGGCGAACTCGTCGCGGTGGCGTTCTTCAGCCTGGCGCTTATCCTCGGGCTCGGCGGGGCCGCCAGGCGCGAATCCGATTCGCAGCGCAGGACGTTTTCGGGACTCTCCATCGGGGTCGTCGCGCTCGTCCTCGTCATGCTCGTCTCGGCCTATCGCCGCCTCGTCCTGTACGAAACGGCGTACGGCTTTTCGGAACTCCGCGCCTACACCCACGTCTTCATGATCTGGCTCGGACTGCTCCTCGTCGCCACGGTCGTCCTCGAGATCCTCCGCCGCGAGCGGATGTTCGCCCTCGCCGCGTTGGTCGCCTCCATCGGATTCGCCGCCACGCTTCCCATCCTGAACGTGGACGCGTTCATCGTCAGGCACAACGTCCAGCGCGCGTTGGACGGCAACCTGGCCTCCGACCAGTCCCGCGCCGATTCTGTGGACGCCGACCAGCTGGACATCTCCTACTTCATCCAGCTCTCGCCCGACGCGCTCCCGCCCCTCGTCGCCGCCTTCCGCGCGGACGATACGCCCGCCTCCGTCCGAGACGCGCTGGGCGCGGCCCTCGCCTGCATCCGCTACCGCGCCGATGAGCAGCCTGATATGGACTGGCGTTCCTACCACGTCTCGCGCTGGAACGAGACGCGGCTGCTGGAGGAGATCCGCCCCGAACTGGAGGGCTACTTCATCCACAAAAAGAAGGATGCCTGGTTCACCTCCGTCGCCACCCCGCTGGGACGGGACTACAACTGCTTGGCAACGTTCATGGATTAACCATGCGGAGCGGGATGGCAAACGTCCCGCTCCAGTTTTTTTTAAGGGGCGCGATTCGATCCAGGCACATGTGGTGGATGATCGGAACCTGACCGTTTATACGTAAAAAATGGCTGCTTGCAAAGTAGCCGTCTCCTTTTATGGGGGCAATTCGGTATAATTCCCCCCATGAAACTCGCCGCCCTCGTTCCCATGCGCCACCACAGCCAGCGCGTGCCTGGCAAAAACTACCGTCCGCTGGCGGGCAAGCCGCTCTTTCACCACATCCTCGAGACCCTGCTCGCCGTCCCTGAGATCGAGACGGTGATGGTGGACACCGACTCCGAGCCGGTGATGGACGGCCTGCGCCGCTTCTTCCCGACCGTGAGGCGGATTCCCCGCCCCGAGCCTCTCCGCGCCGACGACGTCCCCATGAACGACATCCTGCTCCACGACACCGCGCAGGTGGAAGCGGATTTCTACCTCCAGACGCACAGCACCAACCCTCTTCTCAAATCCGAAACCGTCTCCCGCGCGATCCAATCTCTAATCTCCAATTACCCCGCGCACGATTCCCTCTTCTCCGTCACCCGCCTCCAAACCCGCCTCTACGACAAAGACGGACGCGCCATCAACCACAACCCGCTCGAACTCATCCAGACGCAGGACCTGCCTCCCGTCTACGAGGAGAATTCCTGCCTCTACATCTTCACACGCGAGAACCTCGTCCGCAAACATCACCGCGTCGGCGACAGCCCGCTCATGTTCGAGATCCCCGCCGAAGAAGCCTGGGACATTGACGAGGAACTCGACTTCGCCATCTGCGATTTCCTGATGGGACGAAAATGAAGAAGCGCTCGCGGGCGATTCCCTATCTGCTCCTGCTCCTCGTCTCCGCGCTGGCGTACCTCCCCTTCATCGGACGCTTCACCTACGCCAACGACGACTGGTACCTGATGTACGGCGCGCACGCGCGCGGCGCGGACTACTTCGCCCCAGCCTTCGAACGCGACCGTCCCATGCGGGCGTACGTGCTGGGACCCGCCTATGAGTTATTCGGCGACGACCCGCTTCCATACCACGTCAGCGCGTACGTCTTTCGTCTCCTCGGTGCGGTCAGCCTGTTCTGGCTGCTGAACCAGGTCTGGCCATCGCCATCCAAAAGAAAGAGCGGAGCAAACGGCAAAGCCAATCTCCAATCTACCAATTACCAATTACCAGTTACCAATCTCCTCATCGCCCTCCTCTTCCTCCTCTACCCCGGCTTCCTCTCCCAGCCCAACCCCATTGACTACCAATCGCAGATCATCAGCCTCTGCGCGGCGATGACCTCCCTCGCGCTCACCGCCGCCGCGTTGAAAACGCCCAAGACCGCGCTCAAAATCGCTTACACCGTCCTGTCCTTCCTCCTCGCGTGGATCTACCTCGGACTGATCGAATACTACCTCGGCCTCGAGATTCTCCGCCTGCTGGTCATCTTCCTCCTCGTCCGCCGCGAAGCAAATCTTCAATCTCCAATCTCCAATCCCCAATTACGCAACACGAAGCGCTCAACACGCAACCCGTATCTTGTATCCCGCATCCCCTATCTCCTAACTCGCGCCTTCATCATAGCCATCCCCTTCCTCCTCGGCCCTCTCACCTTCCTCGTCTGGCGGCTCTTCTTCTTCACCAGCGAGCGCGCCGCCACCGACGCGGGACTCCAACTCGGCGCGCTGCTCGCCTCCCCTCTGCAAACGGGACTTTGGTGGCTGGCGCGCTTCATCCAGGATACGATCAACGTGACCTTCCTCGCCTGGGGCGTGCCGCTGTACCATCTGGCGTTCAACCTGCGCCTCTCCGAAACATGGATCGGATTCGCGCTGGCGTTCGCGGCGGCTACGGGAGTAATCTTTATTTTGACTCGCGCGCAGGAATCCGAAAGTTCTACTTTCGGAAGCAATCAGCCATCTCCTGAAGAAAAACTTCAGGAATCCCAAGACGACTGGCGCGGCGAAATGCTCTGGGTGGGACTGGTCAGCGCGGCCGCGGGATTGATCCCCGTCATCCTCGCCAACCGTCACGTCGAATTTTTCTCGCTCTCGCGTTACTCGCTGGCAAGTTCAGTCGGCGCGGCGATGGCGCTCGTCGCGATGCTCAATTATCTTTCGTCCGCGCGCCTGCGCTGGGGACTCGTCGGCCTGCTGGTCGGGCTCGCTGTCCTGACGCATTACGCCAACGCGGTCAATCTCACGCGCGAAGCCGACGCGGTGAAAAATTTCTGGCAGCAGGTTTCGTGGCGCGTCCCACAGATAAAAGACGGGACGACGCTCGCGGTCCAATTTCCCGCCTCGATCTCGGAGGACTACATCGTCTGGGGTCCCGCCAACCTGATCTACAATCCCGAACCGCAGACCTCCCAGCCCGTCGAAGCGCCCATCGGCGCGGTCATCCTGACTCCCGAAAACGTGACGCGCATCCTGGCTGGCAAAGGCATGGACGATCCCAACCGCCGCAACATCCATGTCGTGATGGATCTCAGCAACGTCCTCGTCATCGCGCAGGCGGACGCGGGAGGCTGTGTCCGCGTGATGGACGGCGGCCAGCCCGAACTGTCCGCGCGAGACGACCCGCGCGTCATGCTGATCGCGTCGAAGTCCAAGATCCAAAACGTGGACGCGGATGGGTCCCACCCCGCGCCGCTGGCGTCCGTCTTCGGACGCGAACCCGCGCGCGGCTGGTGCTGGTATTACGAGCAGGCCGCGCTGGCGCGTCAACGCGGCGAATGGGAACGCGTCGCCGCGCTGGGCGACGAAGCCCTGGGCCTCGGCTTTTATCCCTCCGACAGCGTGGAGTGGTTCCCGTTCATGCAAGCCTATGCCGCCCTCGGCCGCGACAGAGACCTGAAAAAACTCGCGCCCATCCTCGGCGCGGACGCGTTCCTGAAACGACAAGCCTGCGCGATCCTGACCCGCATGGCAGATCAAAAAATGTTGACGCCTGAGACGGCGTCGTCCGCGCAGGAATGGTATTGCGGAAAATAAAAGGAAACTCTCATGCCCACCGTCTTAATGACCGCCCCGTACATGATCCCATTTTTGGAGCGCTTCAAAGCGACCTTCGACAAATACGCCATCGAGTTGATCGTCCCCGAAGTCCGCGAGCGGATGGAGGAGACCGACCTGCTGAAATACGCGGGACAGTTCGACGGCGCCATCTGCGGCGACGACCGCTACACGGCGCGCGTCCTCGAAGCCTGCGCGCCGCGGCTTAAAGTCATCTCGAAGTGGGGGACGGGGATCGACTCGATTGACTCCGCCGCCGCTTCACGCCTGAACGTGACGGTGGCGCGCACGCCCAACGCGTTCACCACCCCCGTCGCGGACAGCGTCCTCGGCTACATGCTGGCCTTCGTCCGCCGCCAGCCGTGGATGGACTCAGCCATGAAGCGCGGCGAATGGGAGAAGATCCCAGGTCGGACGCTCAGCGAGTGTACCCTCGGCGTCGTCGGCGTCGGCGCCATCGGCAAAGCCGTGACGCGCCGCGCCCGCGCCTTCGGCATGAAAATTCTGGGAACGGATATCGTTGATATTGATCATGTCTTCATTTCAGAGTCGGGCATCGAAATGACTGATCTCTCCTCCCTGCTCTCTGCCTCCGATTTCGTCTCCCTCAACTGCGACCTGAACCCCGCCAGCCGTCATCTCATCAACGCGCGGACGCTCGCGCAGATGAAGCCGACCGCCGTCCTCGTCAACACTGCCCGCGGTCCCATCGTGGACGAACCCGCGCTGATCGCCGCCCTGCAATCGGGAGGGATCGCCGGCGCGGCGCTGGATGTGTTCGAGAATGAACCGCTTCCGCACGACAGTCCGCTTTTGAAAATGGACAATGTGATGCTGGCGCCGCACAACGCCAACTCCAGCCCCGCCGCGTGGGAGCGCGTGCATTGGAATACGATCAAGAATTTGTTGGAAGGGTTGGGAATAAAGGAAGAAAGATGAAAGATGAATTTTGATCCATTGGGATTTGCCGTGATTCACCCACCCGTTTGGACGAACCTGCGTTGGGGC
>DKTP01000151.1:14354-15416 GCA_002473085.1 Anaerolineales bacterium UBA7227 | reverse complement strand
TAAAACTAGCACCATTGGTTGATAAAATATGAGCATGACAACCTACTGTGACTATTGCAATTCCCATCCCGAAGATATTTACAATCGAACTTACCACGATACGCAATACGGCTTTCCTCTCACGGAGGATCATCTGCTCTTCGAGCGGTTGATCTTCGAAATCAATCAAGCGGGACTCTCGTGGATTCTTATTCTCAAAAAGGCGGAGGCTTTTCGCAAAGCCTATCGCGGGTTCGACATCGTAAAAGTCGCCAGATTCGGGGACAAAGACCGCGCCCGCCTCCTCTCCGACGCGGGCATCGTCCGAAACCGGCTCAAGGTCAACGCGGCCATTGTCAACGCGGGGAGGATCCTCGAACTGCAAAAGGATTTCGGCTCGTTCAAAAACTGGCTCGACGCGCATCATCCGCGTCCCAAAGACGAGTGGGTGAAGTTGTTTAGGGATACATTTGTTTTCACGGGCGGCGAGATCGTGAACGAGTTCCTCCTGTCCACGGGCTATTTCGAAGGCGCGCACGACGCCGATTGTCCCGTCTATAAAATCGTGAGAAAGCAAAACCCGCCCTGGGCTATAATCGAATAGGCATCTTGCGAATGTGCGCTTGAAAGCGCATAATACACTCTGCGTAAGAGACGTTCTCTAACGTCGGATGGCTTATGCAGGATGTTTAAATAAACTTTGGACTATTTCTTATGCCACTGCAAACCATTTCCACAGCCGAACCGTTCTTCCTCCCAGGCGACGCGTCCAAGCCCGCCTGCCTCCTCATCCACGGATTCACTGGCACGCCCAAAGAGATGCGCTGGATGGGCGACTACCTCAACGCGCGCGGCCATGCCTGTCTCGGTGTGCGCCTCGCGGGACACGCCACGCGTCCCAAAGACATGGCGCGGTCGCGCTGGACGGATTGGACGGCCTCCGTCGAGGACGGTTACAACCTCCTGCGCGGCGTATCGGACAGGATCTTCCTCGTCGGGCTTTCGATGGGCGGCGTGTTGTCCCTGCTCATGTCTACGCGGCTGGACGCGGCGGGCGTCGTCGCCATGTCCACGCCAGCCGAG
>DKTP01000151.1:6574-14246 GCA_002473085.1 Anaerolineales bacterium UBA7227 | reverse complement strand
GCGAGTTGCCCGCGCCGTATCCCGCCTGGACGATGAAAGCGCTCAGTTATTTCAAGACCTATATCCGCAAAAGCAGGGGCGCGCCCGACGAAGGCTGGTTCGACAAGGAGGCGTGGAAGGACCATATCTCGTATCCGCTCAACCCCATCCGCTCGGCGGCCGAGTTGCAGACCATGCTCGGACGGATGCGCTCCGCTTTGCCGAAGGTGAACGTCCCCGTGTTGTTGATCCACTCCAAAGACGATACGTACGTCCCCTCGGACAGTATGCCGAAAATTTACGCGCGCCTGGGCGCGTCGGACAAGGAAATGCTCTGGGTGACGGGAAGCGGCCACGTCGTCACGCGCGACGCGGCGCGGGGTCAGGTCTTCGAGGCCGCGGCCGCGTTCATCCAGCGGGTCGCAAAATCCACAAAATAAAAACCGAGGATATTTTTGAATCGCAGTCTTTTCTTCGTCGCGCTGGCGCTCTTCGTTTGGGGCGTCGGCGAGGGGATGTTTTTTAATTTCGCGCCGATCTATATGCAGCAGCTCGGCAGCGACCCGCAGCAGATCGGGCTGATTTTGGGCGGGTTCGGCGCGGCGATGGCGGGGACGCACATCCCCGCGGGTTTTCTAGCGGACCGCTTCGGGCGCAAGCCGCTGCTGATCGCGGCCTGGGCGCTGGGACTGCTTGCCACCGTGGTCATGGCGCTTGCCCGCACGATCTGGCCTTTCGTGGCTGGATATCTGATCTACGGCCTGACGGCTTTCGTCTCCTCGCCGCTCAGCAGTTACATGACCGCGGCGCGCGGTAAATGGACCGTCGGGCAGACCCTCACGTTTACGACAACCATGTTCAGTTCGGGCATGGTGATCGGACCGCTCCTCGGCGGCTGGATCGGCGACCGCTTCGGCCTGCGCGCGATCTACGCCGCGGCCGCGGGCATCTTCATCGCCTCGAACGCGATTCTGCTGTTCATCGAAAACCAGCCGATTGACCGTCACGACCCCGTCAATCCGCCCGTAAGCCTGCTGTCGAATACGCGCTTCCTGCGTTTCCTCCTCGTGGTTGGACTGGGCGTCTTCGCCATGTATCTCGCCCAGCCGCTCGCGCCCAATTTTCTGCGGACCGAGCGCGGACTTTCCCTGAGCCAGGCGGGACTGATCTTCACCGCGGGCGCTTTCGGCAACGCCCTGTTGAGTTTCCTGCTCGGACAGATTTCCCCGCGCGCGGGGTATCCGATCTCGCAGGCTTTGGTGGGACTGTTCGCCTTCCTCCTTTGGCGCGGCGGCGGACTGCCCCTGTTCGCGCTCGGCTATTTTCTGCTGGGCGGATTTCGCGCCGCGCGTCCGCTGGCGATGGCGCAAGCGCGCGAACTCATCCACGAATCGCAAATGGGATTATCCTACGGTATGATGGAGACCGTCGCCGCGATCGTTTTCATTCTGACGCCGCCGCTGGCGGGATACTTGTACGAACGCGACCCGTACCTCGTGTATCCCATCGCCATCGGGTTGATCTCCCTCTCTGTCCTCGTCGCCGTCCTCTTCGCCCCGCGCCCTCAACCGCTGGCGACCGATCGCTGAACACAGGATTTAGCCATGCTGGAAATTGTCTCTTTCACCCTCGGCCCCGCGCAGACCAACGCCTATCTGGTCGCCGATCCCGATACGCGGGACGCGGCCGTCATTGACCCCGCCTGGGACGGGAGGCGGATCCTGTCCGCGGCGCAGGCGCGCGGCTGGCGTATCGCCCATCTCTGGTACACGCACGCCCACTTCGACCACATCGGCGGCGCGGCCGAAATCGCCGACGCGCTCAATCCCCTGCCGCTCGTCGCCCTCCATCCCAGCGACCACGTGCTGTGGCGCGCGGGCGGAGGCGGCGCCTACTTCGGCTTTAAGATTGACCCCGGTCCCGAACCCGCGATTGACTTCACGCACGGTCAAATCCTACGTTTGGGCGGATCCCGTTTCGAGGTCCGCTACACCCCGGGACATACGCCCGGCCACTGCGTGTTGTACTGCGCTGACGCCAACGTTTGTTTCTGCGGAGACTTGATCTTCGCGGGTTCGGTCGGCCGCACCGACCTGCCCGGCGGCGATTGGGACACCCTCGAAAAAAGCATTCGCGAACAGATTTACACCCTCCCCGACGAGACGCGCCTGCTTTCGGGACATGGGGAGGAAACAACGGTGGGAAAAGAGAAACGCTTCAACCCCTTTGTGAGCGCGTGAGCGCCGTCTCGTCATTGCGAGCGGAGCGACGCAATGACGGGATTAGAGTTTCTTCATCGCGGAAGCAAAGTCTTCGGGATATTCTGCATCGAAGGCGACAGTCTCGCCAGCAGCGGGATGCGTAAACGCCAGCGACCGCGCGTGGAGCGCGGGACGCGAGATGAGCGCGCGGCGCGGGCCGCGTCCGCTGGGCGGGGACGCGCCGTAGAGAGAATCTCCCAGCAGCGGATGTCCCAACTCCGCGGCGTGGACGCGCACCTGATGCGTCCGTCCCGTTTCGGGGACCGCCTCCAGCAGGCAGAAGCCGTCGAAGCGCTCGAGGACGCGGAAATGCGTCACGGACGGTTTGCCCGCGCGGTTGTCCACCACGGTGCGATGTTTGTGTCCCACGTTTGCGCGCAGGGGATGACGCGCGGTGCGCTCGTCCCATTTGGGATTTCCCTCTACGAGCGCGTGATAGACCTTCTGCACTTCATGTTTCTCGAATTGGAGGCTGAGCGAGCGATGCGCCTCCGCCGTCCGCGCGAAGACGACGACCCCGCTGGTGAATTTGTCGAGGCGGTGGACGATCCAGATTTTCCCGTATTCGGTTTCCAGCATCTTCACGAGATAAGGCGCGGCTCTGTCCCAGCCATCGGGCAGGACGGGCAGCCCCGCAGGTTTATCGAGGACGATGATCTGTTCGTCAAGATGCAAAATATGCATAAAGCCATCCGCCTGTCCACTGCTCACTGTCCACTGCTCACTGATCACTGATCACTGCTCACTGATCACTGACTCCCTCACCCCGTCCCAAACTGACGGTCGCCCGCGTCGCCCAGCCCAGGGACGATGTAGGCGCGCTCGTTCAGGCGTTCGTCAATCGCGGCGATGTGGATGTCAATGTCGGGATGCGCCGTCTGCATGGCTTTGATCCCCTCGGGCGCGGCAATCAGTCCCACATATTTGATCTTTTTCACGCCCCAATGCTTCAACACCTCGGCGGCGGCGGTGGCCGAACCGCCAGTCGCCAGCATCGGGTCCAGGATGATGCAAACCGAGACGGTCGGCTCGACGGGGAGTTTGTTGTAATACTGCACGGGCTTGAGCGTCTTCTCGTCGCGGTACAGCCCGATGTGCCAGACTTCCGCGCTGGGCATCAACTCCCAGAAGCCCTCGACCATGCCCAGTCCCGCGCGCAGGACGGGGACGAGGCCGATGGTCTCTTTCAGCTGCGCGCCCGTCATTTTGGCGAGCGGAGTCTCGAGTTCACGCGGGACCGTTTGGAGGTCCGCGGTGGCTTCGTACGCCAGCAACGCGGCGATCTCGCGGACGAGTTCGCGGAATCTCTTCGAGTCGGTATGTTTGTCGCGCAAGAGCGATAGTTTGTGGGCCACCAGCGGGTGTTTGGACTCAAAGACGTTTGTCATTCGGCCTCCTGAAATGGGGACGTGATTTCCCTCGGAAACGCCCTCTTCACGGGGGAGAGCGCATAAGGTGAGTTAATTATAGTCCGCAAGGTGATATTTGACCCGTGACTTATCGTCCGTTTTTTGCTACATTGGTAGAAACAAGGAGCGCGCCATGAAACTTTCAGGTTTGCACATCCTTTTGACCTGGCAATGCACCTACGAGTGCGCCCATTGCTTTGTGTGGGGCAGCCCGCGGCAAAAAGGCGCGTTGACGCTGGAGCAGGTGGAGGAGATCCTCAAACAGGCCAGGGACGCGGGCGTCCGTTCCATTTATTTCGAGGGCGGCGAGCCGTTCCTGTATTACGCCATCCTGGCAAAGGGCGCGCGCATCGCCTCGGAGATGGGCTTTTCGGTGGGCATCGTCAGCAACGCGTATTGGGCCAACTCGGTGGCTGACGCCATGGAAAACCTCCAGCCCTTCGCGGGGCGCATTGACGACCTGACCGTGAGCGGCGACGAATATCACTGCGGCGAATGTTTCGGCGATTGCCCGCAGAACGCGCTGGTCGCGGCCAAGTGGCTGGGAATCCCGACGGGGCTGATTTCCATCGCGCAGCCCGAAGGTCACGCGCCCGAAACGCACGGCCAGCTTCGGGACGAGGGACAGGTCATGTACCGCGGCCGCGCCGTCCAACTTGTCGGGCGCGCCGCGCTGCATCCGTGGGAGACGTTCACCGAATGTCCGCACGAAGACCTGCGCGACCCTGGCCGCGTCCACGTGGACCCGCTCGGCAACCTCCACCTCTGCCAGGGCCTCGTCATCGGCAACCTGTTCGAAAAACCGCTGCGCCAGATCTGCGCCCAATACGACGGCGACTCGCATCCGATCTGCGGGCCGCTCCTCTCAGGCGGGCCAGCCGCGCTCGTCACGGAATACGGCCTCGACCACGCGCCGCGCTACGCCGACGCCTGTCACCTGTGCTACGAAATGCGGACGGCGCTGCGCGCCCGCTTCCCCGCGCTGCTCGCGCCCGATCAAATGTACGGGGTGGAACCGTAACGCGAAAAGGCATCCGAAGCCGCCATGACTTCGGATGCCTGCTTTTACCCGACAAACTTGACGGTGACCGCTTCGTGTCCCCGCGCGTGGACTGCGACTTCGCCGCCTCTCCCGACCTTGAGGCGGGCGACTGTTTCCTCGGCCATGTTCACCCTTTCGGCTTTCGCGAACTTCCGCCACGGCGCGAGCGTGACCTGGATCTCCTCGCCGCCGAGGTTGCAGCCGCGGACGATCCAGCCGCTGCCGTCCTCCGCCTCTTTCACCGCGCTGAGGAGGAACGCGGCGTTGTCCACGCGGACGAATGACCCGCTGGCGGGAAGCGTCCCCGCGTGGAGGCCCGTCGAGACCGCGCGGAGGGGGGAGTCGAAGTTCCAGGCTTGCTGGTAGGACCAATTGCCGCTTTCTCCTACAATGACCGAATAATCGAATTCCCACTCTCCGAGCATCTGCGCGTTGGGCGTCTCGAGGAACGGCCCAGCGTGGTTCTTGCGCGTGGAGAAATCGTCGCGCGAGAGCCAGCCGACGCAGCGGAGGAGAGTGAGGGCGATCTCGATTCCGTCGCCAGATTTTCTTTCCAATACTTCGACCTCGGGCAGGCCGCGGTTCGCGAGGGTCAACGCGTCGCGGCCGTCCGAAACTGACGTGAACGAGCGCTGGTGGGTTTCGGGACGCGGCTGCTCCGCCCAACTGTCGTCGAATTCGGGGACGCCGATGGGACGTTTGACGATCTCGAAGTGACCGTCGTGGCTCGCGGCGTCCGTGTGGAACGGCGCGGGGAAGCAGACGCGCAGGCGATGGTCTTTGGCGCGGTTGTCGACGCGGGTGTGGATGTCCGCGCGCGGCACGCCCGTCGTCAGCGTGACCGTCGTCGTGACGAGGAGTTCCACAGTCTCTTTTGAGCGCGACTTTCGATCCGCGCTCAGGCTGGCGGGGACGGTCAGCGCCAGCGCGGCGGTCATGGTCTGCTGGACGGGGCCGCGCGCGAGCGTCACGCCGCGCAGGGTCGCGGAGTCCGCTGCGAGGTCGGAGGGAGGCGGGGAGAAGTTGTATTCGTCGCCGCAGTCGCCCGAGTCCGCGAAGCGGTTGAGGCCGCGGTAAACCCGTCCCGTTGTTTTGTCGGTGACGGTGAGGGCGGCATCGCGGGTCAGTTCGACGGAGAGAAATTCGTTCTCGATGACGTAGGGCGGCCTGGCTTTCGGCTGCGTGAGATTGGCGAGCAGGCTCTGCGCGAAGGGAAGTTTTGCCAGCGGCGCGAGCAGGCGCATGAGCGGCGTGATGTGGATCTCTTCGGGCAGGCTCTCCTTTGCACGGACGTAAAACGTCTTCCATCCCAGCGCGGGGACGTCCCGCGCGGCGAAAGTGACGCTGGCGGAATCGGGTGAGCGGGCGCGGATGTGGAATTCCTCGATGGACGCGTCTTCCTGAAATTCCTGGAATTTGCGGAGGCTTTCGTTCCACGCGTCCAGCCGCGGGTTGGCGTTTTCCGCGACGACGACCTCCACGCGCAGGACCGCGCCGTCGCGCTGGAAGCGGACATCCTGGACGGCGAGGTTCCCCGCGCGTCCCTCGTGGACCATGCCGAGCATCCCGCCCAACTCCTCGCGCTTCACGCGGACGTTGAGATGTTCGGCCGTTTTTCCGCTGGCGGATTGGCGCGGGACGACGTTCCCCGCTTCGTCCACGATCTCGAAATCTGCGACGCCAACTGGCAGGGAAATCTCAGCCGACGCAATGTCCGTGCGCGTCGCCGACAACGGATTAAACGCCACAATCGCCGACTGATAACTGATTACTGAAAATTGATCACTGGTTTTGACTGAACCCGCCAACGCCTCCAAACTCTGCCGCGTGATCTCCTCGCCGATCTGTTCGACCTGGTCGAAGCGCGGACGCATCTCTTCGTGGACCTGGTCTATCGAGCATCCGCAGATCGAGTCGTGCGGATGGTTTTGCAGGAGCAGCATCCATGCCTGGCGGAGCAAGGATGAAGGATGAAGGATGAAGGATGAATTGGGCGTGGGTTGATAAATAATATTGGCAAACGTGGAGAAAGGCTCGGCGTATTTTTCGAGCAGATTCTCGCAGGCGTGATTGCGTTGCTTGATCCACATGCGCGTGGACAAAACGCCTGGCAGGAGATGGGAACGTTTCGAGGAGCGGAGTTCCCCGACGACGACGGGAATTTCGGATTTACCCTTGGCGATTTGTGATTGGACGGCCTTTAGATAAGCGGGCAGCGTTGAGTGGACAACGCGATAATCCGCCAGTCCTTTGTTCGCGGCTTCGATGGCTTTGCTCGTCCCGCGCGGCGGCTCCATGTGGTCCGTGCCGAACATGACGAGCAGGTCTTGCGCGGCGGAATGAGGGGCGAGGGAATCGGCGGCCTGTTTGATCTGCTCGGTGAATTGCGCGGGATCGCCAGCGTTGAGACTCGCGCCGTTGCTGTACGAGTCGCGCAGGTAGAGCATCAGGACGCGCGTCCCGTCGGGGGATTGCCACCAGAACTCGGTCGGCTGGTCGTCGAGTCCGCGCCAGAGACAGGCGTTGTCAATGCCGAAGCCGCGCAGGATTTGCGGCATCTGTCCGATGTGACCGAACGAGTCGGGCATGTAGCCGATCGGCATCTTCGGCCCGAAGCGGCGCGCGTTCCTGTCGCCCGCCAGCAGGTTGCGGATGTGCGCTTCGGGGCTGACGAGGAACATGTCGGGGAGGATGTGCCAGGGGCCGATCAGCGCTCGTCCAGAGCGGATGAGACGCGTCAGCGTGGACTCGGCCTCGGGGCGCATGAGCAGGTAGTCGTCGAGGACGATCGTCTGCCCGTCGAGCATGAAATGCTTGTAGCCGCGGTCGGCCGCGAGGATGTCGAGGAGACCGTCCACGAGATGGACGAGTCGCAGGCGGAACTGCTGAAAGGTACGATACCATTCGCGGTCCCAGTGGGTGTGAGAGACAAGGTGGATGGTTTTCACGGGGCGGGTTCCAGGTGTCAGGTGTCAAGTGTC
>DKTP01000151.1:0-6449 GCA_002473085.1 Anaerolineales bacterium UBA7227 | reverse complement strand
AGGTATCAGGTGTCAGGTGTCAGGTGTCAGGCGTCAGGATATTCATCCTTCGTAATTCAGAATTAGAGTTTCACCTTCTCCTCCGTCAACTCCCGCGCTTCAGCCATAGCCGCCGCGCGGATGGAGATGGGGAAGCGGTTGTTCAGCGGGCTGAGACGCGCGCCGAGCGCGGTCGGTTCGTAGAAGCCCCAGCGCGCCAGCCAGCGCGCGCCGCCCGTCAACGCGACCGAGTCCTTGAGTTCCGCGAGAGTCGCCGCGTCCCAGCCGCCGAAGAGACCGTAGAGGAAGGCGTAGAGCGGGAAGGACGGCAGGATGCCGATGAAGAAGATCAACACGCTGGTGAGCTGCTCGCCCTTCCAGAGGAGGCCGTTGACGAGGGAGAGAATCCCGAAGTGCGCCGCGCCCGCCAAAATCGGCGCGAGAAGCGACTGCCAGACGTAGAAGCGCTGCGGGAAGCAGAGTCTGTGGTTGATGAAGTACGCCGCCACGCCTTTCATCGTCAACCCGACGAAGTAGGCGATGATCAGCGCGGTCACCTGGAAGCGCGCCAGCAAAATCCACGCCAAAACCACGCGGATGACCTGCTCGGAGAAAACGAGGATGGATTTGAGCCAGGGTTTGTTCGCGCCGAGTTGGACGTTATCGCCCACCCACGAGGGGAATTGGAACGCGCCCCAGATTGTGAGCGGGATGACGTAGAGCGCGGCGCGCTGGAACTCCACGCCCGTGGAGCCGAGGATGAATTTCGGCGCCACCGCCAGCAGCACCGCGCCGATGAAGGCGCTGGTCAGGGCGTTGTATTTGTAGGCCATCGCGCTGTAATACTGACTGAGAATCTTTTTGCCGCTCGAGATCGCTTCGGAGATGGCGGGCATGACCCCGTCGTTCAATGTCTGCGTCACGTTGAAGGCGAAGATGAAATTCTGCGCCATGCCCCAGTTCCCCCAGATCTCGGTGTAGTTGATCAGCCGCGTCTGCGTGATGGCGATCTCCGCCGCCTGTCCGAACGACCACGCCGCCGAACCGAGCATTTCGAACACGCCGAAGCGGAAACTGGTCTTGACCACGTCCCAATCGAAGTGCGCCAGGAACAGGACTTTCGCGTTGTATCCCACGCGGCGGTACAGGTAGAGTCCCCACGCGAAGGTCGTCAGTTCGGCCGCGTAGGCCGCGAGACCGAGTCCGAGCAGTCCGCCGAACGCGCCGCCGAACGAGGGATGTCCCTTGCCCCAGGCGTACATCAAACCGACAAAGATCGGCTGTACCAGCATCGGCACGAACACGCTCAACGCCAGGTCGAGCAGGCGCGAATAGTCGTTGCGTTGAAAGCCGTTGAACGCGTGACGGAAGACCTGGTAAAAACCTGGGATTTGAATGAAGGCATGGATGGCGATGCTCCACGCGTACAGCGCGTAAGCCGACCTGGGCGCGAGCGTGCTGGCGAGTCCCACCACGATCGCCACCTGCACCGCGCCCGAAAGCGCCTGCCACCAGATGAAGAACTGCCCGAACTGGATGCCGCGCCGCGGGTCGTTCACGCGATACTGCGACAGGTACTTGATGAACGCCACGCTCGTCCCCATGTCGAAGAAATACCACGCCAGGTTAAAGAACTGCGTCACGCGTCCCCAAATCCCCAGCGCCTGCGCGGACGGCAGGATGAACGACGGCAGGATCAGGTTCTGATAAATGATGAGCGGGATGAACAGGACGAGGCCGATCGCCAGCGCGACGATGAACCCGCCGAGCGGACGGTGGAACCCGACCTGCTCCCACTCCGTCGCCTCCTCGCGGACCTCGAAGCGGGTTCGGTCCGAGACGATCTGGTCCAACGCTTCGGGGTGTTTCAGGCTGTGCCGTCGCACGAGGATGAACGCGGCGAACGTGGTGACCAGCATCAGTCCCAGGATCGCCCACAGGAAGTTTCGCTCTGCGGCGTGCGGCACGGGCGAGACGGGATACTCCGCGAACGAAAGCGGAGTCCGTCCCGCGGCGCGCTCGACCAGGTGATAGACCAGGTAATTGAAATATCCCCACTCCTGAATCTGGGGGTTGGCGTCGTTCAGGAAAGCGTTGACGACGAACTCGTTCGGCCGCGCCTGCCACAGGATCCATTCGCCGTCTTCATACGCGGTCACGAGCGGCTGGACGGACGAGAGCGGCGTCTGTGCCTCGAACCGCTCCCGCACCTGCGGCGCGCCGTTCCAGATGATCTCCGTCGTCAGCGGATCGTCCACATCGAGCGAGGTCAGGCTGACCGCGTCTTCGCGCAGGGTCAACGTCAACGGGATTCCCGTCGCCGCGGCGACCTGGGCCTCGGTCAAGTCTGGGCCGAGGATCAGCGCCAGTCCCGCGCCCTCCTCCGTCCGTGCGCGGACCGCTTCGGGGTCGGGAATGACGCCGTTCAGCACGATCACGTCCGCCTGCGCGAGGTCGTCCACCAGGACGAATTTCGCCAGTTCGAGCGCGGTCTTCACGCCGCCATCAGGACCCGCGTAGAAAACGCGGATGGAGTCGTCGGCATGGGCGGGTTGGACGAACGAGAAGACGATCAGGAGAGTTGCCAGGATGACAATGAGTTTTCGCATGGGGAATCCTTTTTGCCACAGATTAGCACAGATTACACGGATTTGGCGACTCCTGGGGGAGGAGTCTGCCTATTCCATCGTCCATTCCTCGTCTGTGTCAATCTGTGGCTAAATCTCTACCGCATTTTCCGCGATTGCCTTCGCAAACCAGCGGCCGCTATCTTTGACGATCCTCTTCTGCGTCTTCCAATCCACATAGACCAACCCGAAGCGCGGACCGTACCCCAGCGACCATTCGAAGTTGTCCATCAGCGACCAGTGGAAGTAGCCCTTGACGGGAATCCCGTCCTCGATGGCGCGGTGGACCTGCGCGAGGTGATTCCGCAAATAACGGATTCGCCGCTCGTCGCGCACGCGCCCGTCGAAGTCCACGCCGTCAGGCACAGGAACGCCGTTTTCCGTGACCATCAATTCGCAAGTTGGCTTGTAATCCCAGACGAGTTTCAACGTCTCATACATGCCTTCGGGATAGATTTCCCACATGCCCGAATATTCATTCCCCTCGGGATAGACCTGCTCCACGTTGACGACGGGAATCTTGTTGGAGTGTTTCATCACCGTCCGCGAGTAATAGTTGACGCCGAGGAGGTCCAGTTGGCGGATCTTTGCAAGGTCGCCGTCGTGGATGACTTTCCCGACCAGCAGATTCGCGATGGCCGCCTCCTGGATCGGAGACGTCCCTTTCAGCAGCGGGTCGAGGACGATGCGGTTCATGAACATGTCCACGCGCTTGGCGGCCTCCTTGTCCTTCTTCGAGTCCGTCGCGGGATGGACAGGATTCAGATTGAGCGTGAGTCCGACCTTCACGGGCTGTTTCGCCTCCGCGCGGATCGCCTCCGCCGCCAGCCCGTGCGAGAGCAGGAGGTGATGCAGCGCCTTCACCGCCGCGCCGATGTCCTTCTTCCCTGGCGCGTGGTCGCCGAGGAAATATCCGATGAACGCGGCCACCCACGGCTCGTTGTGCGTCAACCAGACCTTGACGCGGTCGCCCAAACGTCCCGCCACGACGCGGGCATATTCGGCGAAATGTTCCGTGATCTCGCGCTTCGGCCATCCGCCCTGGTCTTGCAAGGCCTGCGGCAAGTCCCAGTGAAAGAGACAAACGTACGGCTCGATCTTCCGCTTGAGCGCCTCGTCCACGATGCGGTCGTAAAAGTCGAGTCCCTTTTTGTTCACGGCTCCCGTCCCCGCGGGCAGGATGCGCGGCCAGGCCGTCGAGAAGCGATAGGCCTTCACGCCCAGTTCCGACATCAGGGCGAAGTCATCCTTCCAGCGGTGATAATGGTCGGCGGCCACGTCGCCGTTTTCGTCGTTCACAATCCTGCCCTTTGTGTGGCTGAACGTGTCCCAGATCGAAACCCCGCGCCCGTCCTCGTTCCACGCGCCCTCGATCTGATACGCGGACGTGGCGACTCCCCAGGTGAAATTTTTCGGAAACGCAAGCGTCTTCATGGGTTCTCCTATCGGTTTGTGATGAACGGCAGCGCGCCCAGAATGACGCAGGCGCACAAGGCGATCAACGCGGCGACGAGACAGGCTGGCAGCGCGCGGCGGACCCACGTCCACAACGCGAACGCGTTCCATGCTTTTGTGACGACGGGCTGGGCCTGTCTCAGCAGCTCGCTGGCGTCTATCTCCTGACGCGGAGCGGGCGCGGCCACTTTGGGCGTTTTCTCCGCTTTGGGCGGCGCGTCCCTCCGCATGGACGCGGGGATGGTCAGGTTCGCTCCGCAGTAGGAGCAGGTCATTTGGGCGCGTCCCGCTTCGGGTTCGTTCGGCGCGCCGCAGGCCGGGCAGGGAAAAGTGTCGGTCATCGAGGCATCTCCGTTGGGTCAATTATACGGCATGGAGTTTTCTTAACAACCTGTAATCTTCCCCGCCTTGACAGTGCAATCTTTCACGAGTATAAAACCGACTGACTGGTATGTTTTTACCCGATTCGTGTTTTTTACCCGGCGGCCCGCTGGCCGCTTTTCTTGCGCATGTTGCCAATTATTGAACTACGCGACGTAACGAAGATCTACTCCACCGAGGCGGGGGAATTTCCCGCGCTCCGGGACATTTCGCTTTCCGTGCAGGCCGGCGAATTTCTGGGGATCGTGGGGAAGTCGGGCGCGGGCAAGTCCACTTTGCTGAACATGATCAACGGCGTGGACCGCCTGACCTCGGGCGAAGTGACCGTCCGCGTCGGCGCGGACGAGGCGGCGGTCCACCGTCTCGACGAGGGCCAGCTCGCCCTGTGGCGCGGACGCACGATGGGCGTCATCCTGCAATCCTTCCAACTGCTGCCCATGCTCACCCTCGTCGAAAACGTGACTCTCCCGATGGACCTGTGCGGGAACTACGAGTCCCGCGCGAGCCGCGAGCGCGCCATGGATCTGCTGCGTCTCGTGGAAATCGAGGAGCACGCGCGGAAATATCCCACCCAAATTTCGGGCGGACAGCAGCAGCGCGTCGCCATCGCGCGCGCCCTCGCCAACGATCCGCCCATCCTCGTCGCGGACGAGCCGACGGGCAGCCTCGATTCGATCACCGCCGACCACATCTTCAGCGTCTTCGAGCGCCTGGTGACGGAGAATGGAAAGACCATCGTGATGGTCACGCACGACAATTCCCTCGCGCCGCGCTTCTCGCGTAATCTCGCGCTGGCCGACGGGGAGATCGTCTCGGATGAGAAGAGGGCGGCATGAGCGCGATGACTGGCATCCCCAATCCGCAGGCGGCCGCGCAAATTGACAAAGCGCGCCGTCAACCAGGCGGGAGTCTGCCTCCCATGATCGAAACGCGCCAGATCGTCAAGACGTTCAAGAATGCCGCAGGCGAGTTCTGGGCGTTGAAAGGCATTGACCTGACCATCGAGCATGGACAGTTTGTGTCCATCGTCGGCAAATCGGGGAGCGGCAAATCCACGCTGCTAAACATGATCACAGGCATCGACCATCCCACTTCGGGACGGATGATCGTCGGCGGCGTGGACATTTATCACAACATGAGCGAGAGTCAGCGTTCGCGCTGGCGCGGAAAAAATCTCGGCATCGTCTTCCAGTTCTTTCAACTGCTCCCGATGCTGACCCTGCTCGAAAACGTCATGCTCCCGATGGACTACGCGGACATGTATGAGTTCGAGGAACGCCCGCAACGCGCCAAGGAGCTGTTGACGCTGGTCGGGCTGGAGAAGGAAGCCGGTAAACTTCCCGCCGCTGTTTCGACGGGACAGCAGCAGGCTGCGGCCATCGCGCGCGCGCTGGCCTGCAATCCGCCGCTGCTCGTCGCGGACGAACCGACGGGCAACCTCGACTCCCGGTCCGCGGAGAAAATTGTGGAGGTCTTCCAAAAGCTGGTGGACCAGGGCAAGACCGTCGTGATGGTCACGCACGATCCGTCACTGACCTCGCGCACCGACCGCAACATCATCATCTCGGACGGCGAGTTGATTGACGAGACGGTCTCGCGTTCCCTGCCGCTGCTGCGCCACCGTCACATGTTGGAGATCACGAAAAAGGCGGCGCGAAAAACCTTCCAGCCCGGCGAAATGATTTTGGAATGCGGGCAGGGCGTGAGGAACCTGTATCTCATCGCCCGCGGCGCGGTGGACATAATGAAGAAAAACGGCGGCGGCAGGACGCTGGCGCGTTTGAATGAAGGCGACTTCTTCGGCGAGATCGAACTGCTGCGCGGCGGCGAAACCATCGCGTGCGTCCGCGCGGGCGAAGCGCCTGTGGAGACGCTTGTGGTGGACGGCGAAGACTTCCTGCGCATCGTCGCCGAATCGCCCATCACCGCCGAGGCGTTGGGCAGGATCGTTGAAGCAAGGCTGAGAGAGAACGCGGCAGGATGAAGGTAGAGAGCAGAGAGCAGAGA
>DKTP01000152.1 GCA_002473085.1 Anaerolineales bacterium UBA7227 | reverse complement strand
CCTTCCTGGATCAGGTCGAGGAACGGGACGCCGCGTCCCATGTATTTTTTGGCGACGGAGATGACGAGGCGCGAGTTGGCGGTAATGAGGTGTTCGCGCGCGCTCCACCCGTCCTCGATGAGGCGGTGGAGTTCGGCGCGGCGGCGGGGGGCGGCTTTGCCCTTCGCAAGTTCCTCGCGCGCCAGCCGTCCGCGTTCGATGCGCTGGGCCAGTTCCACCTCCTCGGTGGCGGTCAGCAGCGGCACGCGGCTGACTTCCTTGAGGTAGAGGCCGATGGTGTCGTCGGTGTCGATGTTGGCGAGGTAGTCGTCGAGCGAGGTGTCGATCTCCACCTCGGCCTCGGTTTCCTCCACCGCCACCAGTTCGTCTTCGGTGGGTTCGGCGGCGGCGGCATCCTCCATGAAGGGGATGCCGGCGCTCAGCAGGGCCGAGAATGCCTCCTCCAGTTGCTCCACATCCTGCTCGGCCTCGGGAAAGAAATGCAAAATGTCGTCAATCGTCACGTAGGACTTTTGACGACCGAGTTCGATCAAACGGGCAATGGCGGGGAATTCTTCTTCTTCGTCAACGATCAGGATTTTCTCCATATTCATTACGCTTTTCCATAAGGGAGTTGTTGGCTTCTTGAATCGGTCAATCGCGTTGGGAACGTCCTTTACGCGGGGCGCGGCGTTAACAGCATACAATCTTTTTTTCTGAAATACAATACCCTTTTATGGCGATTTCGTTGCGGTTGGAACGGGCGTTTCGGAACCATTCGGGGCGGGCGTATCTGTGGGCGGCAGGGGGGAGGGCGTGGGGGGCGCGGGGAAGGGCATGGAGGTCAGCAGGGTGAGCAGGGCGTCAATGCCGTACTTATCTACGACGAGGATGTTTCCGTTTTCCTTACGGGCGTAATAGCCTGTGCCGGTCGGGGTTTCGTCGCCGATCTGCACTTTCACGTACGCGCCGTCGCTGAATCCTACGGTAATGACGTTGGCAGGCGAGGCGAGTCCCGCGTCGGCCGGGCGGAGGTCGAGGCGGGCCAGGACGACGATCGCGGAAATCTGGCTGATCGCCGCTCCCACCGACGCCTGGTCGGCCTCTGTTTTGGCGGGTTTGACGCCTGCCCATTTTCCGTCCTGCAATTCCAGCCCGACGATTTTTCCGTCGCGGCTGGAGACGGTCAGGCTGGCGACCGCGCTCTCCGTCGGGAAGAGGTATTCAGTCGGCGCGCGGGTCGGAAGCGGGGTCGCGTCCCTGCTGGCGGGCGCGGCCTCCTTCGGGTTGTACTTGAAGTAGATGGCCGCTCCCGCCAGGGCCAGGAAGACCGCCAGCAGGAGCCAGGTCTGTTTTTTGATCATGCCTAACCTCGCCGTCGGCGCGAGAGCCAGGCGAACGCGCCCGCGCCCAGGGCCAATCCGGGCAGGACGCAGATGGAGCCGAATATGATGGCGATCATTTGCAGCTGGCTCGGGGGCATGAAGACGCGCTGGGTGGGCGGGGTGACGGTGATGTCCACCGGGGCGTCGGCGCCGGCGCACCAGTCCACCGCGTTGATGAAGAGGTCGCCGTTTCCGTAGGCGTCGAACCCTTCGTCGCTGGCGAAAATGGCGTTGCCGAACACGATCACGCGGCCTTTATCTTTTATCGATTCGGCGGAGGCGGCGAGCGTCAACGGGCCGGGGGTGTCTTCCGGGTCCAATGAGACGGTGGCGTTGCTCTGCTCCAGCGAAGAAAAGTCCGTTTCGCCCCAGGCTTGCGAACTCGGGCTGGTTTCCACGAGCGAGGTCAGCGTGATGGGGCCCTGGTCGGTCTTCTGGGTGAGTTCGATGCTTCGCGCCATTGGGAAGATAGTGAGGAGCGCCATGGCGTTCGTGGCCGGGCTGGCGGAACTGTATTTCGCGCCGATGGCCTGCAGCGGATTTGTGCCGGCTTGGTCCACCACGAAGTCGTTTCTCAGGCGGATGCCCCAAACGCGGTCGAGCGAATCGGCGAGGGGATCGGGCTTGTCGCCAAAGTCGGTCAGCGGGACGGGGCCTTCCATGACGATCAGCGCGCCGCCGCGCAGGGTGTAATCCATCAGCAGCTTGACTTCGTTGGCGGTCAGCGGTTGCTGCGGGCCAGCCACAATGACCGCCCTGGCATCCTGCGGGATGGCGTTATCTGCCAGAAGATTCAGGGTTTTGACGGTATAGTTCTTGCTGGTCAGGGTTTCGCTGGCGCGGCTCAAACCGGTTTGGCCGGATTCTTCGATGTTGAGTTCGCCGTGGCCGGCGAGGAAGTAGACTGCGCGCGCTTCCGGGTTGAGCAGGCGGTTCATGGCGCGCAGGAGTTCCGTCTGGTCGGCGTAATCCGCGATCTCTTTGCGGCCGCTCATTTCCAGCACGATCTTGCCGTCGCCGGTCACGCCGTCGCTTTTGGCCTGAACGGGGTTGGCGACCGGGTCCGCAAAGCGGTAATCGAAGTTGCCCTGACTCTTATTCTTCATGTTGGATAGTAACTGCTCGGCTTGATCGCGCTGGATCTCCGGCGAGAAATAGCCGACGGCCGTCATTTTGGAGGGCAGTTCCTGGAGCGTCTTCGCCATTTCGGGGGCCAGGGTGTTGCTCTTGTCCTCGGTCATGTCAACCAGGGTTTTGGGGTTTTTGAAGGCCAGATAGTTCGTTACCAGAACGATGCCGGTGAAGGCCAGGACCATGACGAGGGCGTTGCTTCCATAGCGGGCCTGGCGGCCGCCCAGAAAAATCCGCGCTGAATCGGGCGCGAGGATGGCGTAGACGGCCAGCCCAAGGATGACCAGCGCCCCGCTGATGAGCAGCGCCAGGTCAATCGTTTCGGGTTTGGCGGGGGTGAATATGCCAAGCGCCATCGCGCCGCGCGTCAACAGCGTCAGCGCGAGCGCGATGAATGCGGCCAGCGAGACGTACAGGGAAATGATGGGATAGTTCTTTTTCATCAGCGCCATCTCCGGGTTTCGACAGCCAACGTGCCGGTGAACAGCCCGATCGCGATCAGGCTGAAGAAGTAGACGAGGTCGGTCACGTTAATCATGCCTGAGCCGAGCGAATTGTAAAAGTGGGATTGCATATCCAGGTAGCGAAAGACCTCCGCTCCCTTTTGCACGTAATTGGCCGGGAAGCCCAGCAGCCACCACAGGATGACCAGCGCGACCATGGTGGCGAAGAAGGCCGCCACCTGGTTGCTGAACAGCGAAGAGATGCCCACGCCGACGGCGAGGAACGCGGCCGCCACCAGGATCAGCCCAAGATACGCGGTGATCATCGCGCCCTGGTCTATGCCGGGCTCGATGAGACTATTCAGGACGACCGGGTAGACGAAGGAAACGGCAATGATGGTCAGCGCGAACAGCAGGCTCCCCAGCCACTTGCCGACGATCAGTTCCGAGTCGCGCAGGGGCGCGGTGAGCAGAAGCTCCATGGTGCCCATGCGGTTTTCGTCCGCCAGCAGGCGCATGGTCAGGGCGGGGACCGAAAGGACCAGCATGAACGCAAACGAGCCCGTCACCGGGCCGATGTCTGGCACGCCGCCGTAGAGCGCGTTATCCGCCGAGGAATAGACGACGAGCGCAAAGATCAGTCCGATCACCAGCAGGATGGCGAACGCCACCACATAGGCGACGGGACTGATGAAATAATGATTGTATTCGCGTTTGGCGATTGTCCAAATGTTTCGCATGGGATGCCTCACGAGCGCGCTTTCTGCTTCTTGCTTTCGCCGATGTCCGGCTGGTTTTCCCTGGTCAGTTGGAGGAAGATCTCCTCGAGGCTCAATCCAATCGGACGCATTTCGAGCAGGTCGTAGCCCGCCTCGACGACCGTCTTCGCGACCAACGGGCGCGCGTCCTGCGCGGGCAGGAATTGGAATTCCAGCGAACCGTCGGGCCTGGACTGGACCTGCTGCACGCCCCTCACTTTTTCAACCTTCGCGGCCAGCCCGTCCGCGTCGCCGCCGACGCGCAACGCCACGCGTTCCGCGCCGACAAGCCGCGATTGCAGACTCTCGGGCGTATCCTCGGCGATGATCCGGCCTTTGTTGATGATGATGACGCGGTCGCAGACCTGCTGCGCCTCGGAGAGGATGTGTGTGGACAGCAGGACGGTGCGCTCCCTGCCAATCTCGCGGATCAGGTTGCGGATCTCTACCACCTGGCTCGGGTCGAGGCCGATGGTCGGCTCGTCAAGGATCAGCACCTCGGGACGGTGGATGAGCGCCTGCGCCAGGCCGATGCGCTGGCGCATCCCCTTAGACAGGTTGCCGATGTAGCCGTGGGCGCGGTCGCCCATCCCCACCTGTTCGAGCGCCTCGCCGACGCGTTCGTCCGCGTTCGGGAGGCGGCGCAGGTCCGCCATGAATTTTAAATAATCGGACACGACCATGTCCTGATACAGGGGGACGGTCTCCGGCAGGTAGCCGATGCGTTTGCGGACCTCGAGAGATTCGGTCACAACATCGTAACCGGCTACGATGGCCTCGCCCGCGGTGGGAGGCATGTAGGCGGTGAGGATGCGCATGGTGGTGGTCTTCCCCGCGCCGTTCGGGCCGAGAAACCCGACCACCTCGCCCTGGCGCGCCTCGAAGGTCAGACCGTCGAGCGCCCGCCGCGAGCCATAATCTTTGCTCAGTTCATTGACACGGATCATGGAATCTCCTTGCCCCGTAAAATCAGCAAACAAACGGCACGACCGTGGCTGTTCCGGTGTGCCGTTTCCAGATGTGGGGTGTCATCCAGATTACTATACAAAATTTGGCGGGCAAAGTCAAGTGGGCGATTCAACCTCTAATCCAACGCTAATTTGAAGCGCGCCTGGCGCCTCCAGTCCTGCGGAGGCAGGGGACGCTTATTTCGGGCGGATGCCCAGGTGATTCGCGACCGCGGCTTCGTTCCCGCGGATGCCGCCTTCGACCGGCGAGTTTAAAACGTACGGCGCGCCCAATATGCCCATGATCGCCATCGTGGAGGAGCCGCCGCCGTCCATGTTGATTCCCGTGTAGGCTCCGTGCGCCTTGAGCAGGTTGCCCATTTCCGGCAGGGTCGCGCCCTCGCTGTAACCGGGCTGGCGCCCGTCCACCACCGCAAGGATGAGGGAGCGTCCGTTCTGGTTCAGGCCGATGGCGGTGCGCGGTTCGATGGTCTGGTTTTCCAGGTTGGCTGGGACGTTTCCCTTGTATACCAGGTAGCGGTCTCCCGAAATGGCGTTGTACACTTTCGCGGGCGGCGTGTCGAACTGGATCGCGTTCGTCTGGCTGATGTACAGGACCGGTCGGTCGGGGAGTTTGGCGGAGTAGGCCGCGCCGCGCGAGACGGCGTAACTGAACGTCTTCACGGGGTCGCCGCCGGCCGGGCAGTTGTATTTCGCCGGGTCGAGATAGCTGGATCCGTCTCCGTTGATGGCAATCTTCATCCCGAAATCCTTGATGAATTGGGAGGTCTTGCGCGCGCAGAGGACGCCGTCGCTGGCGCTGGGCGGGGTGACGAGGAATTGCAGTCCCGCCTGGGCCGCGTCAATGACGAGGATGTGCGCCACGAGGTCGCGCGGCGCGGCAGTCCATTTGCGGTGATATGTGACGCCGCTGAACAGGGCGTAGGATAACTGGGCGGGCGCGGCGTTCCCCAGGCTGGCGAGGTAGGCGGCCGCGCACCAGCCGATCAGTCCGTCGAAGCGGCGGATGTGGACCCACTCTCCGTCGGCGCTGACCTCGTCGCTTTCCACAACGTCGTTTTGTTTGAGCGAATTGAGGACGTTGAAGTTCGTGCCGGGGCCTTCGCGCACGTTGACGTTGGCGTTCGCCCTGTACCAGGCTGTGGAGGCGGGCGGCGGCGGCGCGCTGGCAGGCGTGAGGTAGTCGAGACTCGACCAGCCCTCCAGCCCATCGGCGCGACGGAGTTGAAGCCAGAGCCTGTCGGGGCTGAGCGCCAGGCCTTCCACGACGTCGTTGAGGTTCAGTTTGCCGACAACGTTGAAGTTCGTCCCGGGGCCTGCGCGTACGTTCAGGACGGCGGTCGTGACGCGGTACCATTTCGAGAGCGGAGGCGGAGGCGGCGGGGGAGGCGGCGCGGCGACCGGGACCAGGTGCGTGGTCAGCATCCAGCCCGTCAGGTCGTCGTCCTCGCGCAGGATCTTCGTCCAGTCGCCGGAGGTTTCGAGCTTCTGGATGAGGTCGTCCTGTTTGAGCGCGCCCACAACGCTGGAGGCCGCGTTGGCTTCGGCGCGCAGGTTTAATTCGACGGTGTATTTCTGGGCGGTCGGAGGCTGCACGTTGAAGCGCGCCTGGAACGCGGCCTGGTCGCCGTTGAAGTAGTTCAGGTCAATTTCAAGGGATTCTACGCCGTAGGCCGCGCCGTCTCCCGATTCGGTGTATTGCCAGAACAGCCATTCGTTGTCCTTCCACGGTTTGGGGATGCGCGGCCTGGAGACTTTGTAATGCGCCACCCAGAGCGGATATTGATGGAAGTACTCGGAGTTGGCCGGGTTGGTGACGGGGTTGGGCGCGTTGGGCGTCCAGTAATAATCGGCGGTGTAAATGCCGATCTCTTTTTTGCCCATCAGCGTTTTGAGACGTTCCAGAAAATCGTACCACTTTTGCCAGCCTTTGTGCGGACCGTTATAGTTCTCTTCGAAATCCGCAAAGAGGGGCAGTTCGCCCGCGTCGCTGCCGAGAGTCTGCGCCCATTTTTCCGCCTGTTGTTTTGGGTCGGCGCGGCTGTCGTAGAACCAGTATGAGCCGCGCGGCAGGCCCGCTTTTTTGGCTTCCGCCCAGTTGTGGGCGAAGTCGCGGTCGCTCCAGAGGTTTTGCCCGGCGCGGATGATGACGAAATCCGCCAGCGTCTTCATTTTGACGAAATCCACGCGCTGGGGCGTAGTCGGGTTGTCCTGATAGAAACTGATATCGGGGCCGGAAGCGTTGGTCATTTCGGTCATCTCCTGTGTGGGTGGATGTCCAATGGCTGTAATTTTCCCATTGTATCAGACAATCGGGCGCGTTCTGTCTGCGCGCGGCTGCCGCCCCCAAATCAAAAATTGTCGGCTCTTCCGTTTAACACGAAGGGCACGAAGGCAACGAAGGAAGGCCTGGTGAAATGAGGGCGTCTTTCGTCCTTTGAGCGCCTTTGCGCTCTTTTGTGTTTGACTCTTTCCCGTTAATTGCAGGAGAGCCAAATTGTCTTAACCGTCTCCCCGCTGGAGATGGGACTCGTTTACTCTACCGTCACGGACTTGGCGAGGTTGCGCGGCTGGTCCACGTCCAGGCCGCGGATGCAGGCGATGTGATAGGCCAGCAATTGCAGCGGCAGCACGGTGACGATCGGCGAGAGCATCCACGGCGCTTCGGGAATCCACAGGACGTGGTCGGCCATCGAGGCCACCAGTTCATCGCCGTCGGTCGCGACCGCGGCCACCGTCCCGCCGCGCGCTTTGGCCTGCTGGATCTGCGAGATCATCTTTTCGCGCCAGGGGTCCTTCGGCGCGATGCAGATGACGGGCATCTGTTCGTCAATCAACGCGATGGGACCGTGCTTCATCTCGCCCGCAGGGTAGCCCTCCGCGTGGATGTACGAGATTTCCTTCAATTTCAGCGCGCCTTCGTAGGCGATGGGCATGTTGATGCCGCGTCCGAGATACAAACACCCGTGAATATCCTTCAACGCGTGCGCCAGTTTCTCCGTCTCGGCTTCGCGCTCCAGCGTTCGCCCGACCAGGTCGGGGACGAGGCGCAGGTCGTTGACGAAGGCGCGGCGCGTCTTCTCGTCCAAAGTCCCGCGCAGGTCCGCAAGCAGAATCGCCAGCATGTACTGGTCTACCAGCGGGGCGGTGAAGGCCTTCGTCGAGGCCACGCCGATCTCGGGGCCGGTCTGCATTGAGATGTAGCCGTCCGCGATGCGCATGGCCTGCGAGCCGATGGCGTTCACGATGCTCCACACGGTCGCGCCCTTGCGCCGTCCCTCTTCCATGGCGGCCAGCGTGTCGGCCGTCTCGCCCGATTGCGAGATCGCCAGCACAACCGTATCCTCGTCAATGATCGGGTCGCTGTAACGGAACTCGGAGCCGATCGCCGCCTCCACCGGCACGCGGGCGATCTTCTCGATGAGCGTCTTGCCGACCATGCCCGCGTAGGCCGCCGTGCCGCAGGCGGTGATGTAGATCTTTTTGACGCGCTTCGCCAGCGCGGGAGTCAGGTTCAATTCGGGCAGGCGGACTTCGCCGCGCTCGAGGTGGACGCGTCCCGCCAGCGTGTCGGTCAGCGCGCGGACCTGCTCGTGGATCTCCTTCTGCATGAAGTGACGGTACTCGCCCTTCTCCGCCGCGACGGGATCCCACGCCACGTTCTGGACCTGCGGCTGGACGCGCGTCCCGTCGAGCGTTTCCACGCTCGCGCCGTCGCGTCGCACTACCGCCATCTGACGCGACTCCAGGAACGCGACGCGGCGCGTGTGCTCGAGGATGGCCGGCACGTCCGAGGCGACGAACATCTCGTCCTCGCCGAATCCGATGACGACTCCGCCCGCGTTCCCGATGCGCGCTGCCACGATCTTGTCGGGCTCGTCCGCGGACATCAACACGACTACGTTCGCGCCCTGGATGTGCTGGAAGGTCTTGCGCGCGGCCTCCGCCAGGTCCAGCCCGGAGGCGAGGTAATGTTCCACGAGGTGGACGATGGTCTCGGTGTCCGTTTCCGATTTGAATTCCACGCCCTCGGCTGAAAGTTCGTCGCGCAGTTCGAGGTAGTTTTCCACGATGCCGTTTTGGACGACGACCACGCGTCCCGATTGCCCGACGTGCGGATGGGCGTTGCGCGCGCTGGGCGCGCCGTGCGTGGCCCAGCGGGTATGACCGATTCCGAGATGCCCCCCGATGGGCGAGGCCTGAAGCAGGTCGCCGAGGACGGATAACTTCCCGGCCTCGCGGCGGACTTCGATCTGCCCGTCCTGCAATACCGCGATGCCC
>DKTP01000107.1 GCA_002473085.1 Anaerolineales bacterium UBA7227 | reverse complement strand
CACGCCGACGTCCACGCCAACGTCTACGCCGACGAACACGCCGACGTCCACGCCAACGAATACGCCAACGAATACGCCAACGTCTACGCCGACGAACACGCCAACGTCCACGCCGACGAACACGCCAACGTCTACGCCGCTTCCCGCAGGAACGCCTGTGCTAGTCTCTCCGATTAGCGGGATATTGCTCTCATCCCTGACGCCCACCCTGGTTTGGCAGGAGTCGTCGCCGGCCGCGCAAAGATACCAGGCGCAAATCGCCACCACGAGCCTGTTCACCTCAGTGATATGGGACAAAAATGAGGCAATCTCTTCCCAACCGCCAGACGGAGCGACGTTGCAGCCGGGAATGCGCTATTACTGGCGCGTGCGCGCCTTCAACAGCGGCGACGTCCCCAGCGATTGGTCCGCCACAAGCGATTTCAGAACGCCTCTCCAATCCCCTCTCCTGCGGATTCCCCAGGCGGCGCAAAAACTAAAGACCGACCGTCCCGCCTTCGATTGGACGGACGTGGACGGCGCCACCCGTTATCAATTCCAGGTTTCGACGGCGCTCAATTTCAAAACCACCCTGCTCGACGTTACCGCGACGAACTCCTCCTACCAGACGCTCCGCGACCTGCCGCAGAACAAAGTCCTCTACTGGCGCGTGCGGGCGAGTTCGCCCGATGTGACCGGGCCCTGGTCCGCGGCGCGGAAATTCACCAGCGGAAACCCGCCCTCGGTCCCCGCGCTCCTTTCTCCCGCCAATAATTCGGTCGTCCGAAATTCCATGCCCACGCTCGATTGGGCCAACAGCAGCGTGCCGTTTGGCGTGACGTTCAGCCGTTACCAAATTCAGGTGTCCACGCAAAGGAATTTTTCCACGCTCGTCGTGAATCGCAATCAAAAGGGGATCGCCTCGTCGAGTTACAAGTTTGGCGCCAAATTGTCGCCTAATACCACATACTACTGGCGCGTGCGTTCCTTCAGCGCGCAGGGACATTTCTCCGCCTGGTCCAAAGTGTTTACCTTCCGCACCGCGTCGTTCTCCAGCGATCTGTCCGCGCCGGGCGACGCGCGCTCGCCAAACCCGAGAGAAGAGATTCCGATCCTCCCGCCCCGCGTGAAACCGATATAAGAAAACGGCCAGGCTGAAAAACCTGGCCGTTCGATTCGTCGGGCTATAAAAGAGACTCTTATTCCTTCGGGACGATCGTCACTTTGCGGCGGGGCT
The DNA here is from genome assembly GCA_002473085.1 of Anaerolineales bacterium UBA7227. Taxonomy (GTDB): domain Bacteria; phylum Chloroflexota; class Anaerolineae; order Anaerolineales; family Villigracilaceae; genus Denitrolinea; species Denitrolinea symbiosum. The sequence goes on along the minus strand of DKTP01000107.1, from coordinate 16,168 downwards.
CATCGCCCACGCTCTCGGTCGTCACCGCGGGATGCCCCTGCAATTCCATGTGAACGATCCTGCGCTCGGCGGCGCTCATCGGCTCCAGCGCCACGCGGCGTCCCATCTTCATGGCCTGGTCGGCCATGCGCTGCGCCATCTGGCGCAGTTGCTTTTCGCGGCGGGCGCGGTAGCCTTCCACGTCCACCACGAGTTGCACAAACTGATCCGTCCCCTTGCCGACGATCAGGCTGGCGATATATTGAAAGGCGTTGAGCGTCTCGGCGTGACGCCCGATCAACGCGCTCAAGTCGCGGCCGCGCACGTCGACGCGGATGGATCGGCGGTCGGGCTTGTCGCTTTCGTCGAAATGCGCCGAGACCTGCGCCTCCAGTCCCATGAGATGCAGGATCTTCGAGACGACCGACTCAGCCTGCTCGAGGATGGGATCGTGCGCGGACGCCGCGGCGGCCGGGGAAACGGGAGCCGCTTCACGGTCCGGACTGGAGGCGGGCGCGGCCTTCGAGGGAGCGGGCGCGCCGCCCGGTCCGCCCACCGTCAAGCGGACGCGCACCTGCCGTCCGCCCATCCCAAAGAGACCTTTCGAGCCGGCGTCCAGCACTTCCACAGAAACGTCGGCGGCGGTCAGGCCCAGTTGTTCGAGGCCCTTGGCGATGGCCTCTTCAACAGTCGGGGCGATGATTTCGAGCGTGGGGCGTTCGTCCATAAAGTCCTCGTTATTTTTTGGCCGCGGCGGGTTTGTTGCCGCCAGGCAGGAGATTACGCCAGTTGGCGCGGCCCATCATGGCGTATTGGGCGATGCCAAGCAGGTTGCTGACGATGAAATAGACCGCCAGGCCGGATGAAAAGTTGAGCGCGAACCAGCCGAGCAGGAGGGGCATGTAGATGGACATCATGCCGCTCATGGCCGCAGACTGGTCGTTGGGATTGGTGGTCGGCGGGGTCGTGAGTTTGGTCTGGATGTAGGTGGTGAGGGCCACGATGACGGCGAGGGTGGGGAAGCCGTTGGGGAGCCAGGAGATGGCAATGGGCAGCGCGATACCCTCGGGGCGGCCGAGGTCCATCCACAGAAATTTGCTGTCGAGCGGGATGAGTTTGGACACGTCGAGGAAGGAGCCGATGCTGCGCGTCAGTTGCAGGAGGGCGAGCGGGGAACTGGCGAGGGAGCGCGTGATGCTCTGGTACAGCGCGAAGATGACCGGGAGCTGGATGAGGGTGGGCAGGCAGGAGGAGAAGGGGTTGATGCCTTTTTCCTTATAGATGCGCATTTGTTCCTGCGCCAGTTTTTCCTTGTCCTTGGCGTATTTCTTCTGGATGGCCTGCCAATCCTTGTCGTTTTGCAGGTCTTGCATGGCTTTGGCGCTTTTCAGCTGCGCGCCGTTGAGCGGCCAGGTGACGAGACGGATGAGGATGGTGAAGAGGATGATGGCGATTCCGAACGCGCCGGGAATGCTGGAGAGCAGGCTGTAGATCCACAGCAGGATGTTGACGAAGATCGAAACGAAAAGGTCCCAGGGTGACATGTTGCCTCTATTTCTGCGGGGAGAACGACCAGGCTTGTTTGCCGTCCTTATCCAGCGCGATCAGGAGGGATGAATCGCTTTGGAAAGGCGCGACCAGGATCAGGTCTCCAGCCGCTACCGGCGCGGTGTACAGTTTGGCGGTCAGTTGTTCCAGGCTGAAGGGGTTGGTCTCGCCGGGCTTGAGGGAATAAACGGTCCCGTTTTCGGTGACGAAGACGATATGGCCGTCCACGAGGATGGGGCTGGCGAGGATGGCGCCGTCGGGTTGGAAGGACGCGAGGATCTTTCCGTCCGCGGCGTTCATCTCATAAAAATTGCCGCCGAGGTCGCCGAAGTACAGCGTCCCGTCCACGAGCAGGGGCGCGCCCCAGACCCACGATTGGACGGGGGCGATCCACGCGGGAGTCCCGTCGGAGGCGTCCATGGCGACCATGGCCGAATCGAAGGAGCCGACGTAGAAATATTTCCCGTCTGAGACGCCGCCGCCGGGGATGGCCCCGCCGAGGACGTGGCTGGTCTGTTCTTTGAGAGTCTTCACGTCCAGGAAGTGAACGTTGTGGTCGAGAGAAGGGACGATAAGCCGCTCGCCGGCGAGGATCGGCTGCGACCAGAGTTTACCGCCCAGCGGGACGGTACCGGTCAACTTGTCTTCGCCCGGGATGGAGAGGTCGAAGACGTAGAGGTTGCCGTCGGCGTTGGGGGCGTAGACGATGTCGCCGACAACGAGGGGCGTCGCCACCCAGTGGTCTTTCGCGCCGGTGAAGGTCCAGGTGACGCGGTTGGCGTCGTCCGCTTTGGGGTCGAGACGGAAGAGGGCGTAGTCGTTGGCGGCGGAACCGACCAGCAATTGTCCGTCCGCTGTGAAGGCCGGGTTGGAGTAGAAGACCGATTTGGATGCGCTCGAAAAATCCCAGAGTTTTGCGCCGTCGCTGAGACGGACGGCGTGGATGATCGAACCGTTGGTCAGGTAGGCGGCGTTATCGTCCGCGGCCAGGCCGGGCCAGGTGACGGCGGGAGGCGTTCCGCCGCAGGCGCTGAGAGAGAGGGCCAGCAGGGCAAGCGACAGAAGCAGGATCAGGCGGTTGGGTTTCATTGGAAAAAGATTTCTCCTAGGGAACGGGGTCGTACCCCCCGGGATTGAACGGGTTGCATCGCAGGACGCGCCAGACCGCCATGAAAAATCCCTTGAACGCGCCGTGTTTGTAGACGGCCTGGTATCCGTAATGCGAACAGGACGGATAGAAACGACAGGTGTCGGCGGGCAGGGCCCGCGAGACGGTCATCTGGTAGAGGCGGAAGAGGGAAAGCAGGAGGAGGCGCGGCAGGTTTGCCAGCGTGCGCGGCAGGTCGCGCAGGCGCGGCTCGTTGGGATAGTCTCGAGGCAGGTAAAATTCAGGTTGCATCGGAAGCGAGTATCAGTCCGGCGCGGAAGAGCAGGGAGCGGATGGCGGCGCGCGCGGGTTCGAGCGTGGATTCGGCCAGGGGCCGGCGGGCGACGAGGAGCAGGTCGAAACCCGGCGCGAGGTCCGTCAGGAGGCTTCGCATGGCGGCTCGCAGCAGGCGTTTGGCGCGGTTACGCTGCACGGCGCGCCCGACCGTCTTCCCGGCGGCGATTCCCACGCGGACCGTCGGGCTGTCCACGGGTTGGACAATCAAGACAACAAGCGGGTGAGCATAAGACTTGCCGAGGCGCCGCACCCGCTTGAAATCGGAAGATCGGGTTAGACGGAATTTCTGCTGCAACCGCGTTACCCATTGGTGATTGCCGGGGGAATCAGCCCCGCCCGCGAGCTACCAGCGCGTCCGTTTGACATGCTGGTTGGAAGTTGTGGCGAGTTTGTAGCGTCCCTTCAGGCGGCGGCGCTTCAGGACTTTGCGGCCGTCGGCTGTAGCCATGCGCTGACGGAAACCGTGCACGCGCACGCGGCGGCGGATCTTGGGCTGGTAAGTTCGTTTGGGCATGATTCGTTCCTCATTCGTAAAAATGCAACTCCCCGGAGGAAGCTGTTGGCAGTTTAAAATCCGCTTCGAGGCGGACAGGCACGGGATTATACCGTATGGGTGCGGATTCGGTCAATTTTGAATCGGGCGGGAGCGGATAATTTTTAATGCCGAGGGGCAAAGCCGCCAACGCTCGAGAGTCCTTTGCGGTTTTGCGCCTTCGTGACTTTGTGGCGAACCTGCCGGTTTAGCCGCTCTCTCGAGGCGAACCGGCTTTGCGGTCGCGCGTCGGGTAAACGGGATGCGCCAGCAGTTCGGCCAGTTTCCGAGCGCCTTCGGGGCTGGCGACGGCGATGATCTCGTCGTTTTCCATCAGGGCGCTGTCGCCGCGCGGCAGGGTCATCGCTCCGTCGCGGATAATGGCGGCCACTAGGCAGTGTTCGGCCAGTCCCATGTCCTTAAGCTTGACGCCGATGCCCTTCGCGCCGGGCGGGACTTTTTCCTCCACCACGGCGTACTGCCCGCGGCGGATCTTGAAGAGGGTCATCATGTCGCCCAGCGACATTTCCTCCTGGATGAGGTGCGCGAAGACGTCGGCGGCGTTCAGCGCCACGTCCACGTTGAATTTTTCGTCGAAGAGCCAGGCGTTGTTGGGGTTGTTGACGCGGGCGATGGTGCGCGGGACGCCGAACATGTTTTTGGCGAGGAAGCACAGGACCAGGTTGTTCGGGTCTTCATTGGAGACGGCCGCCAGGACGTGGGCTTGGCGGATGCCGGCCTGTTCGAGCGAGACCGGGTCAATGGGGTTTCCGTCGTAGATGACCTCTGTCGGAAGTTCCTGGTGCAGATGCGCCAGAAGGTGGCGGCGGTTTTCGATCAGCCGCACTTTGTAATTCTGGTTGAGCAGGAGATTGGCGAGACGGGCCCCTGTGCGTCCGCCCCCGGCAATGACGACAAACATCTCAGTCGCTCGCTTTCTTCGCGAGATACGCGGTTAAAAGATTGACGCCCTCGAAGGTGGCGCTGACGTTAAGCACGTCTCCGGTTTCCAGGAGCATGGAGGCTTCGGGCAGGCGCGAGCGGCCGGCGCGGGTGACGGCCACCGGGAAGCATCCCTGGACGCCGGAGAGCAGCTCGCTCAGGGCGCGTCCGTTCCAGGCTTCGGGGACCAGCATTTCGTAGACCTCCACTTCGCCGTTGCCTGCGGAATAGACCACTTTTTGCAAGGGGCTGAGCAGGAATTCCTCCACGCGCTGCGCGCCCCAAAATGTGGAACTGACGGTCTGCAAGCCAAAGGCCTCCACCACCACGCGCAGGTCGGGATCGTAATTGCGCGCCACGACGATTGGCACGTTGTAGAATGTACGGGCGGTATGGGCCACCGCGACGTTGAGGGTGTCCAGGTTGGTGACGGCGGCCAGTCCATGCGCTTCGCGTATGCCCGCGCGTTCCAGCACGCCTTCGGCCAGGCCTTCGCCTTCCAGGGTGCGGCCGCGGAAATCGGGATGGAGGCGGTTGAAGGCTTCCTTGTTGTTGTCCACCGCCACCACATAGTGGCCGCTTTTGAACAGGCGGTAGCAAAGTTCAGAGCCGACGCGCCCGCAACCGACGATGACGAAATTCATGGGGCTTACTCCTTCTTACGCTTTCTTTCTTGAATATGAAACGCCGGCGACCGTCAGGGAATCTGGTATGGCACGTCGGTGACCACCACGCCGGGCTGGGTGAGCAGTTGTTTTCGAAGCAGTTCGGCGGTTTGGAAGTGCAGGGCGTTGAAGACGCGCTTCGCGGGGACAAACTGCGGCACTACGATGGTGATCGTCTCGTTGGGCTGGCGGGTGGCTATGACCTCTTCGAGATAGTCCAGCAGCGGCTCCAGGAAGAGGCGATAGGGGGAATCGACGATGACGAGGCGCGTGCCCTGTCCCCAGCGGTCCCATTTTACCTGGAGCTTTTCCGTATCGGCCGAGTCCATCGCGACATGGACGGCGGTGATGTCGTCCGATAATTTGCGCGCATACCGCAAAGCGGCCAGCACGCCCTGGTGCATGTTGCTGACCGGTACGATGATGCGGTGCCGCCCGGTGAAAGGCGGCGGTTCGCCGTAGTTTTCCAGGGTGAGGCGGGCGGCGACGGTCCGATAGTGGCGGTGGATCCGGAAGAAGATGTATACGAACGCGGGGATCAGGAAAAGCACGATCCACGCGCCCTCATGGAATTTGGTGATCGAAAAGACCAGCGTGACGATGGCGGTCGCCAGGGCCCCCAGCCCGTTGACGATCATTTTGAAGCTCCATTTCGGGTCGTAGCGTAAAGGCATGCCGTGACGCTGCACGGTCTCGCCGGGTTTCAGGCGGCTGGAACGGATCCAGCGGATGGCCATGCCGGTCTGCGAAAGGGTGAAGGATAGGTACACGCCAATGGCATATAACGGGATGAGCGCGGTGGTCTGCGCGCCGAAGACGATGATGAGAACCGAGGCCGCGCCGGCCAGCGCCAGGATGCCGTTCGAGAACGCCAGGCGGCTGCCGCGGAACATCAACTGCTTGGGCAGGAACGCGTCGCCCGCCACCAGCGCCGCGAGGCGCGGAAAGTCGGCGAAGGAGGTGTTGGCGGCCATGATCAGGATCAGGGTGGTGGAGCCCAGCAGGACCAGGTAGAACGGACTCCCCGCCCCGTAGAGGACGCGTCCGATCTGCGAAAAACCGGTTTCGAAGTGCGAGGGCAGGACGTTCGTCTGGTTGGCAAGGAAGGTCAATCCGAACAGATTGATTCCCAAAATGACGCTCATCCAGATGAGCGTGGTTCCGGCGTTGCGGGTGCGCGGCTCTTTAAACGCGGTGATGCCGTTGCTGATGGCTTCCACCCCGGTTAAGGCTGTGCATCCGCCCGAGAAGGCGCGCAGGATGAGAAAGAGGCTGACCACCTGGAGCGCTTCGCCGGTATGCGCAATTTCCACGCTGGCCGGCGGGACTGTGCCGAGCGTGCCGGTAAAATAACGGATGAAGCCGACGGCGATGGTGATCAAGGTCATGCCGAGGAAGAAGTAGGTGGGAATGGCAAACGCGCGTCCCGATTCTTTGACGCCCCGCAGGTTGACGATGGTCATAAAGGCGACCAGCCCGAGGGCGATCGGCACGCGCCAGGCATACAGCGAGGGAAAGGCCGAAGTGATCTGCGCCACGCCCGATGAGATGGAAACTGCCACCGTGAGGATGTAATCCACGAGCAGGGAAGAGGCCGCCACCAGGGCGGGCGTTTCTCCCAGGTTGTCGCGCGCCACGATGTACGCGCCGCCTCCGCTTGGGTAGGCGTGGATCGTCTGTTCGTAAGAGATGGTGAGGATCGTCAGCAGCCCGATGATGACGAGCGCAATGGGCAGGGAAATGGACAGCGCTCCTGTGCCGGCCATGATGAGGACGATGAGGATCTCGTCAATGGCGTAGGCGCTGGACGACAACGCGTCCGAGGCGAAGACCGCCAGCCCGACCGTCTTCCCGATGGTCTGGTGCGGCGCGTCCGCCGTCGGGAGGGGACGACCAAACAGCCAGTTGCTGAAGGTGCGCGGCGGCGGCGTCTCTGTTTTTCGATGGATGTAGGGAGTGGAGGATTGTTGATCGGGGGATAACATGTTCAACCGAACTTTCCGTGCAAAACTTGCGCATTATACACGAAAAAAGGATTATGTCCGGGGCTGTGAAATGGGCGTTTGCAGGAAGAAGGCGCTGCCCTTTCCCAATTCGCTTTCCACCCAGACCTTGCCGCCGTGCCTCTCCGCGATAGAGCGGACGATGGCCAGGCCCAATCCCGAACCGTGCTGGGCGCGGGCGTCGCGCTGTTTGCCGCGGTAGAATTTTTCGAACATGTGCGGCAGGTCGGAGGGGGCGATGCCGATGCCATTGTCCCGCACTTCAAAGACGATGTTGTCGGCGGCGGTCTGCACGCGCACCGTCACTTGTCCGCCGTTGGGCGTGTACTTGATGGCGTTTTCCACAAGGTTATAGACGCCCTGATGCAGCAGCGCCTGGTCGGCCTCGATGAACGCGGGCAGATCGCGCTGGAGTTCAACCGAAAGGGAGACGTTCTTCTGGCTGGCTTGCAATTGCAGCGCGCCCGCCACGCGCTCGATGATGTCCTGCGCGGTCACTTTGTCCAACTGCAGGCCGACGCCGATCTCGATGCGTCCGAGGTCGAGCAGGTTGTTCACCAGCCGCGACATGTTTTCCACGCCCGAAACGATCTTGCGGACGTAGCCCTGCTGCTGGTCGTTCAATTCGCCCACCATTTCGAGCATGGTGGCGTAGCCGCGCATCAACGTCAACGGCGAGCGCAGGTCGTGGCTGACGGTGGCGACGAATTCGGACTTCAGCGAATCCAACTCTTTGAAGTGGGTCACGTCGCGCAGGATGCAGACGCGGCCGACGGGTCTTCCCTCGGCCACCACCGAGGAGGCCGTCGCGAGGTAGGTCCGCCCGCCGTCGAAGACGATCTCCGCCGATTGCTTTTCGCCGGAGGCCGACAATAGTTCGAGCAGGGCTTTTTGCTGGATCAATTTTTCGATCGTCTGTCCGCCGCCGCGCGCGATATTGACGCCCGCCACGCGGGCCGCCGCGGGGTTCGCCAGGATCAGCCGGTTTTGCGGATCGATCACCAGCACCGGGTCGGGCGTGGAGTTGAGAATGGCTTCCAATTGGCGGCGCGCCACCTCCACGTTCAGGAAGAGATGCGCGTTGGCCGCGGCGAGGGCGGCCTGGCCGGCGAGCGTCGTCACAAAGCGCACGTCGGATTCGGTGAAGACGTGCGGCTGATCGTAGGCGATCCACATCGCGCCGTAGTAGCGATTCTCGTGGCGCAGGGCCACCGCCAGGAGCGAAGCCGGCTGGGGCAGGTTCGCGTCCAGGTCGAGGATGCGGGGGCGGGCGATGTTGGAAAGGACGAGGCGTTCCTGTCCCTGCACCTGCCGCAGGATCTGATCGTCGAGATGGGCGTACTTATCCCGCGCTGGGCCGAGGCCGAAGCGCGTGGGCAGTTCGAGGAATGTCTTTGGCAGGACGGCGGGAGAGAGGACGAGACGCGCCGCGCTGGCGCCGTTGGAAAGAGCCGCTTCGAGCGCCGGCTGGACGGCGCCTTGCATCTCGAGGCTGGAGGCCACGCCCTGGCTGACGGCGAGCAGGCGGTTTAATTCGTCGAGGCGGGCCTGCAGGCTGGCGCGCATCTGCTCGAAGGCGCGTCCCAGTTGGGCGATCTCGTCGGCGCCTTCTACTTTGAGGGGATGGTCGAGTTTGCCTTTGGCGATGCGGTCCGCCTCCGCCGCCAGGTTTTTCAAAGACCCGGTGACGACGCGCAGGCCGAGACGCATGGAGACGAGCGCCACCAGCGCCAGCAGGAGAATCATGATGAAAAGCGGCGTGGCGATCAACAAGGCCAGTTGCTGCGCCTGCCAGGCCGGCAGGTCGAGCGCCACCGCCCAGGCGCGCCCTTCCACGGGCTGGTAGTAGACGTATTGACGCGTCCCGTCGGGCGCGGTATGCGTGACGAACGGCGTCTGCGGGTCGGCAGGACCGTCGTAGACGGTTCCCACCAGGCCGGGGTTGGAATGGTAGAGGATGACGCCGAGATCGTCCACCAACAAGCCCGCGCCGCCAGAGGCCTTCATACCCTGCAGGCTGGCGATAAGCGGCTGGGTGAGCGGATTCGTGCCGAGGTCGGTGCGGCCGATGAGGGCGCGGCGCACCTGCCCGGCGTCGTCCACGATGCCCACCAGGAACGAAACGCGTCCTGCCTTTCCGCCTTTCGCCGCAGGGATGGCGTAAAGCTGGACGAGCACGGCGCTGTCGGCGGCGAGCGAAAGTCCCGTTTTTTCTTCGGGATACAGGCTGAAGGTCCCGGACTCGGCGGATGGATAGCTTCCCAGCACGGCTTGGGAGGAAACGTCCAGCACAACGAATTGGTTGAAATACGGGCTGGACTGCATCCGCTGGGCGAGGATGGAGGAGAGTTCGGGGTCGGTGGCGTTGAGCAGGCGCGGATCGGCGGCGAGTTGGACCGCCAGGTTCTGCCCGGTTTCGAGGAAGAAAGGCACGCTTTTGGCGGCCGTCCCAGCCACCGAGGCCATGCGGTCGCGCAGCATGTCGCGGGCGGCGTCGCCGGCCACTAGCCAGTCGCCGATCAGCAGGGCGAACAGGAGCAGGATGATGAACGAGCCGGTCCCGAACAGGAAGCGGTTCTCGAGGCTGGATTCGGACGGCGACGGCTGGAGAGGCGTCCCGCGTCCCCACGCGGACGGGAAGAAGGCTGTCAAAACCTGGAGGAGCAGCCCTCCGAGCAGCGCTTCGCCGCCGAACGAGAGAGCGGCCGCGCCGGCGTTACTGAGGGCGTAGTCGAGGCGGACGGCCGCCTGTCCCGGCACAGTCAGGAAGATGCCCAGGCTGTAGAAGAAAGTATGCAGGGGGATGAGCAGGAGCGCGCTGACTAGGGGCTGCCTGAGCAGGCTGTAGGTGAAGGTGCGGAATCGCTGGCGGAAATTGGCGGCGAACAACGCGGCCAGGAAAGCCAGCTCCACGATGCTGAAGATGGAGCGCGTGTCCCATGCGCCGCGCAACAGGCCGCTCAGTCCGCCCAGCGCCGCCGCCCCGACCGGTCCGAGCGGGCCGGCGGCCAGCATCCAGGGCAGGGCAGAGAACAACATCAGCGCGGGCGGGGTCGGTTCGACCGGCACGCCCGGCGGGGGGAGCGCCGCGCCGACCGGAATTCGGAGGCCGAGAAAGAGATTGGCGGCGGGAACCGCCAGGAAAAGCAGGAGGAAAATCCCCCAGGCGCGTTCCTTAATTGGAGGTTGAAGCGCCCGCCAGCGGAAAAGAACGTAGCCGGTCAGCCCGAGGAATAGAAACCAGACCAGCCAGCCCGGTAGTGTGGGGGCGGGCATGTAAAACGCGCCGTCCAGAAGCGTGACGATGAATTCCATGTCGGTTTACGTGATTATAGCCGTAAACCGGGGTTCGGGTGGCCTTACGGGTTCATTTCAGTTATCGAGGTGCAAATCACTGTCTTGCTGGCTTTCGCCGCTTCTTTTAATACCGATAAGGTCTGCCGCCCTCCATATCGCTTCTTTCTCCGCAAATAGCATAGCGGGGAGGCCGTCCAGAGAGAAATACCTGATCTCCGAAATCTCCGCGCTCTCTTTGAACGTTCCCGACTCGATCTCGCACAGGTAGATCAGGCTGACGTGCCGGTCGCCTTTGGAGCTTCTGGCCTGCAGCAATGTCTGAATCCGGATCTGCATCCCCGTCTCTTCGTAAAACTCGCGGACCATCGCCCGGTCGGGCTGCTCGTTGTATTCCAACGTCCCGCCGGGGATGCCCCACTCGAACTTCCGATAGGTATGCTTGAACAGCAGGACCCGTCCCTGCTCGTCGAAGATGAGCGCCGCGACGCCGACCTGGAATTTCGGCTGGATGACGCGCGCGGCGAGGACGTGCGTCCAAAGCGGAAGTTTTTGCCACACACGAAAAAAGATTTTCAACATAAGGCGCGCTGCCATTATAAAGCAAGCGAGCGGACTTCCATCCGCTCACTGATTACTGCTCACTGAAAACTGATCACTGTTCACTGAATCACCCTACCCCCCAAACGCCTCGTTCAGCCAGTCAATAAATCCCTTCTCCTTCGGCTTGACTGTCGTCCCGAGCGTCTCGGCAAGTTTCTCCATCAACTCGCGCTGTTCCCTGTTCAACTTCGTCGGCACTTCCACGTTGACGATCACCAGCTGGTCGCCGCGTCCGCTGCGGCGCAGATACGGCACGCCTTTGCCGCGCATGCGAAAGATCTTTCCCGGCTGAGTCCCGGATGGGATTTTGAGATTGTCGTCGCCGTCCAGCGTCGGGACTTTGATGTCCGCGCCGAGGGCGGCTTGCGCAATGTTGATGTCGAGGTTGAGCAGGATGTCGTTCTCGCGGCGCTTGAAATATGTGTGCGGTTTCACGTTCAGCGCGAGGAACAGGCTTCCGTTCGGGCCGCCGTAGACTCCCAGCCCGCCCTCGCCCGCCAGCCGGATCTGCGTCCCGTGATCCACGCCCGCGGGGATGCTGACCTTCTTTTGAATCTTCTTATGCTCCAGCCCGCTGCCGCGGCAGGTTTTGCACGGCGAGGAAATGATCTCGCCGCGCCCGTTACACTGCGGACAGACCGCCGTCTGCACCATCGAACCGAGGAAGGTCTGACGCACCTGGCGCACCTCGCCCTGTCCCTGGCAGGCGGCGCACTTCACGGGAGTCGTCCCCGGTTCCGAGCCGGACCCGCCGCAGGTCGAGCAGGTTTCGTCGCGCGAGAATTCGATCTCCTTCTCCACGCCGAAGACGGCCTCCTCGAAGGTCAGCGTCACTTCCATTTGCAGGTCGCGGCCGCGGCGCGGCGATTTGCGTCCCGCGCGGCGACCGCCCATGCCGAATCCGAACTGGTTGAAGAGCTCCTCGAAGATGTCGCCGAAGTCCGCGGTGTAATCGTGGAAGCCGCCGGTGTTGCCGAGTCCCGCCTTGCCAAAGCGGTCGTAGCGGGCGCGCTTCTCCGCGTCCGATAACACGCCGTAGGCCTCGTTGATTTCCTTGAATTTCTCCTCGGCGTCCGGCTCCTTGTTCACGTCGGGATGATACTGGCGCGCCAATTTGCGGAACGCGCCTTTGATCTCATCGTCCGACGCGTTCCGCTGAATGCCGAGGACTTCGTAGTAGTCGCGGTTAGACATAAGATGAAAAGAGAACAGACGAGCAGAGAGCAGTCAGGCGACTACTTGCTGCTCACTGTTCTCCGCTCTCTATTCCTTCACTTCCCCTTCCACCACGTCGGGGTCCGCGTCGGATTGACCGGTCGGCGACTCGCCGACGTTGGGCTGCTGGTAGACGCTGGCGCCGATCTTCTGGACGACCTGCCCAAGCGACTCGGTCGCGGCTTTGATCGCGTCCACGTTGTCGGTCTCCGCGGCTTTCTTGACCTCGGCGGACTTCGCCTCGATCTCGGACTTTACGTCCGCCGGGACTTTGTCGCCGAATTCCTTCAGCGCCTTTTCCGCCGTGTAGACCGTGTTGTCGGCCTGGTTGCGCGCTTCAATGAGTTCTTTGCGCTTGCGGTCGTCTTCGGCGTGGGACTCGGCGTCCTTGCGCATTTTCTCCACTTCGGATTCACTCAGCCCGGACGAGGCGGTGATGGTGATGTGCTGCGTGCGTCCTGTGGCCTTGTCCTTCGCGGTGACTTTCAAAATGCCGTTGGCGTCGATGTCGAAGGTCACTTCGATCTGCGGGACGCCGCGCGGCGCGGGCGGGATTCCGTCGAGGATGAATTTTCCCAGCGACTTGTTGTCCGCCGCCATCGGGCGCTCGCCCTGCAGGACGTGAATCTCAACCTGCGTCTGGCTGTCGGACGCGGTGGAGAAGACCTGCGATTTACGCGTCGGGATGGTCGTGTTGCGCTCGATCTGTGGAGTGGCGACCCCGCCCAGCGTCTCAATGGACAGGGTCAACGGCGTGACGTCGAGCAGGAGGATGTCTTTCACCTCGCCGCCCAGCACGCCCGCCTGGATCGCCGCGCCGACCGCGACGACTTCGTCGGGGTTGACGCCCTTGTGCGGTTCCTTGCCGAAGAACTTGCGGACCACTTCCTGCACGGCGGGCATGCGCGTCATCCCGCCGACCAGCACCACTTCGTTGATCTGTCCCGCGGTCAGCCCCGCGTCGGACAGGGCCTGCTTGATGGGCCCCACTGTCCGTTCGATGAGATCGCCCGTCAGTTGTTCGAGTTTGGCGCGGGTGAGGGTCGTCACCAGATGTTTCGGCCCCGACGCGTCCGCGGTGATGTAGGGCAGGTTGATCTCGGTCTGCATCGTGGTCGAGAGTTCGATCTTGGCTTTTTCGGAGGCTTCCTTCAGGCGTTGCAGCGCCTGGCGGTCGTTGCGCAGGTCAATGCCGTTATCGCGTTTGAACTGGTCGGCGAGGAAATCCATGATGCGCAGGTCGAAGTCGTCGCCGCCGAGGAAGGTGTCGCCGCTGGTGGACTTGACCTCGAAGACGCCGTCGCCCACCTCCAGCACAGATACGTCGAAGGTCCCGCCGCCGAGGTCGTAGACAATGATGGTCTCGTTCTTCTTTTTATCGAGGCCGTACGCGAGGGATGAGGCGGTCGGCTCATTGATGATGCGCAGCACTTCGAGACCGGCGATCTTGCCCGCGTCTTTTGTGGCGTTACGCTGGGCGTCGTTGAAATACGCGGGGACGGTGATGACCGCCTGCGTGACCGTCTCGCCGAGATAGGCTTCCGCGTCCGCTTTGATCTTGGCGAGGATCATCGCCGAGACTTCGGGCGGGCTGTAGTCGCGCTCGCCCATCTTCACGCGCACGTCGCCGTTCGGCGCGGATTCGACCGCGTAGGGGACCAGTCCCTGGGCGCGTTTGACTTCGGCGTCGTCCGCGCGGCGGCCCATGAAACGCTTGATCGAAAAGACGGTGTTGGTCGGGTTGGTGATGGCCTGGTTGCGCGCCACGCGTCCGACCAGACGCTCGCCGTTCTTGTTGATCGCCACCACCGAGGGGACGAGTCGCTCCCCCTCCGCGGATGGGATGACGATGGGTTCGCCGCCCTGCATGAAGGCCGCGACCGAGTTGGTGGTGCCGAGGTCAATTCCGATGATTTTTGCCATGAAATAATTTCTCCTATCGTTTCTTGTTGGGGCGGACCTATGTGTCCGCCCGAAATTTTTGCTGGTTCGTTCAGGGCAGACACGCAGATCTGTCCCTACAGTTCAGGGCAGACACGCAGGTCTGCCCCTACAGTTTTATTGCGCCACCCTGACCAATGCCGGTCGAATGACCCGTTCGCCCAATGTGTATCCGTTCCTCACCACCGCGATGACGTGTTCGCCGGGGACGTCGTCGTTCGGTTCGTGCGAGATGGCCTCGTGGAAATTCGGGTCGAAGAGCTGCCCCTCCGCTTCGATGCGCTTCACGCCCTCGGACTCTAAGATGGACAGGAATTTGCGCGCGATCAATTCGATTCCGCCCGCCCACGCGTCGTCCACGGGACGGTTTTGCAGCGCCAGGTCGAGGTCGTCCAACACGGGCAGGATCTTCTGGACGATGTCGCCCTTCATGTTGGCGCGCTGCATTTCCGCGTCGCGCTGGATGCGATTCTTATAGTTGACGAATTCCGCCTGCGCGCGCTGCCAGCCCTCGCGATGCTCCGCGACCTGGGCTTCGGCCTCTTCGAGTCTCTCCATCAACTCGGCGACGTCAACCTGCGGCTGTTCCGCCGTCGCTTCGACGGGGATCTCATGGGGTTGTTTGGATTCGTGGTGTTTGTGTTTTTTGTCGGTCATAGAGATTCCAGTGTGAAGAAATTCGGTACACGGAGTTCACGGACAAGATGGATTTTTTTAATTCCTTCCGTGTAATCTGTGTACGGGTTTTTGTTTTACTCGCCGCCGATATTTTCCGTCACAAGATCGGACAGCAATCCCGCCACAAAGCGCACGGTGGGGATTGTCTTCGCGTAGGACATGCGCATCGGGCCGAGGACGCCGAGCATGCCGGTCGCGAGTCCGGGGACGCCGTAGCGGGCGAGGACCATCGAGCATTGACGCAGTTCCTCCCAGCCGCCTTCGCCGCCGATGAGGACTTGCAGTCCGCCGACGCTGGCTCCTGTGGAGGTGCGGGCGAGCAGGTCTTGCAGGGCGCCGCGCTTCTCGAAGAGTTTCAAGGCGCGGCGGGCTTCGTCTGGCTCGGCGAATTCGGGTTCGGCGAGGAGGTTGGTCTGGCCGTCGGTGTAGATCTGCCCGCTGACGCTTTCCTCCATGCGGCGCAGGTCGGCGAGGACGAGGGTGAGGATGTCCTGCTCGAGCGCGTCGGAGCGGGCCGGGAGGGCGGAGATCTCGTCGAGGCCGCGCCCGCTCAAGGTGGAGGAGAGACGCGAGGCGGTCTGGCTGAGTCGTTCCTGCGAGACGGGTTCCGCCAACGTCAGGACCTGCTGCGAGATTTCGCCTCCGATCATCACCAGTACCATGAGGACCTGCCGTCCCTGCGTCGAGATCAATTCCACGTGTTTGAAGCGGACGCGCTCGGGATGCGGCGCGGTGACCAGCGACGCGCCCTGCGATTGGCGGGCGAGGACGGAGGCGGCGAGGGTCATCCATTGGCCCATGTCTGCGCGGGATTGGTGGAATTGGTGCGAGATGGTTTGCTGGACGCTGGCGGGCAGTTCGGCCTGGTTCATCATTTGACCGACGAACAGGCGATAGCCTTCCTCGGTGGGGACGCGGCCGGCGGAGGTGTGCGGCTGGCGCAGGTAGCCCAACTCGGTGAGCGCGGCCATCTCGTTGCGGATGGTGGCCGGGCTGAGGTCGAGGCGGTAGCGGTCCGCGAGCCGCTTCGAGCCGACGGGTTGGGCGGTCTCGATGTAGTCGCGGATGATGAGGAGGAGCAGGCTGCGCTGGCGGTCGGTGATGGTTGTCATTTTGATTTGGGCAGAAACCCGTTTTCGCGCAGAAAACGGGTTTCTGGTGAATTGCTGGCGCTTGGCGATAAGGAGCGCTAATCAAGCGGCGCAATGATAACAGCGGGGGAAAGGCAAGTCAATAAAAGAAATATCAGAATTTTTTGTCCCTGCCGCGTTTGGGGTACGCGGGGTATTTTGCGGGCGGGAACAAAAGACCCGCCAGCGGCGGG
>DKTP01000120.1 GCA_002473085.1 Anaerolineales bacterium UBA7227 | reverse complement strand
GAACTGTTTCGCCGCGGCGACGCAGCCAAGAAGCGCGAGGGCCGCGACGCCGTAGACGATGAAGATGTACGGGACGAGGCTGAGGCGCGCCCGCAGGCTGCGTCCGATCATCAGGTAGCCGGCCACCGTCCACGCGCCGAGCAGGGCGAGGAAATTGCCGAAGAAAGCCGAACCCGCCAGAAGGTCGGAGAGAGGCGGGCAGGAGAGACGGGAATCCGTCAGCGAGCAGGAGTCGCCCAGTCCGACGATGATCCCGCCCAGCAGGGCGAGCGTCATGCCGATCCAGACCCAGCGCGTGGGAATCTCTTTCAGGAAGACGGGGGAGAGCAGCGCCACCCAAAGCGGGCCTGTGCTGACGAGGACGACCGAGGAGACGACGGTGGTGTATTCGAGCGAGGTGATCCACGCGGCGAAGTGGATGGAGAGGAAGAGCCCGGCCAGCGCGGCGAGAGTCCACTCGCGGCGCGTGATGGAGCGGATCTCGTCGCCGTGTTGCAGGAGGGCGAATGGCGCCAGCGCGAGACTGGCGACGGTCAACCGTATTGCCGCGATGACCAGCGAGGGCGCGTCCTTTTGCGCCAGCCGGATGAAGATGGACGCGGTGGAGACGGCCAGGATGGCGATGAAGATGGCGAGCGCGACGCGGGTTTTTGGCATGGGGAGGTGGTTGGGTGGTCGGGGGGTCTGGTGGTCGGATGGTTGAGTGGTTAAAGGGGAGAAGCGATAGGCTGTATTGTAATGCAGGGCGGCGGAAGCGCGCAGACCTCCGAGGGTTTTCTCGGAGGTCTCTACTGAAGACTGATCACTGAAGACTGATCACTGAAGACTGATCACTGGTAACTGGTCACTGATCGCTACCTCACTCGCTCGGCACGACTGCCCACATGATGAAGTAGACGAGCAGGCCCGGCACGCCGCCGGGGATGAGCGCGACGAGAAACGCCAGGCGGAACCAGAATGAACTGATGCCGAAGAATTCAGCAAGTCCGCCGCACACGCCCGCGATCATGCGGTTGCTTTTCGAGCGGCGCAGGGGTTGTTTCACTGTTGTCATGGATACCTCCGAAATTTGTTTTCATAGTTTATACGCAGTCGCCGGAGAAAAGACGCGACGAATTTTCTGGGTTATTCGTGTCGGTCCAAATTCGCGGCCTTCGCGATGAGAATCCTCCAATTTTGAAAAAAAACATGGGGAGAAAGGAGTTTTTCCTCCAATTTTCCAGAGGGGCAAATTATTAGGTAGCGCCGCAGTTAAGCGTGGTCAATTTGCCCATTGTTGAGTGAGTTGAAGCAAGGTGGCAGAAGGTCTGCCGCGCTGTTTGGGCAATTTCCAACGCGGAAGCGGAACTCGGAAGTGAAGCAATTCCGCAGGCGTCCACTGATGGTCAGTCAAGCCTGCGGCGATGGCAGGAGTACGTTGCACCCAGCGATGGCCGAAAGAACCAACAGACAGTTTCAAACGCAGGCTTTTGTGGAAGTCACAAAAGTTGTAGAAGCAACCGACCAAATACATGCCTGCCACCAAGGTCTCAGCCTGTTGCGCCAAGTTGCGCGTGCGCCGCGTTAGGGCGCTGATCCTCTGACGAAAGGTGGCATTGAGACGTTCGATGAAAGCGGTATTGATCACGCCTTTTCCTTGAGTGGTTTGGATCAGACGCTCGACCGCATCTTTTGCACCCTGAACAATGCGTCGCTTAACACTCAGGACGCCTTCCATACGCTGTTTGACGACTTGCACAATGGCAATCTCTTGCCAAGCCACCATCTTGCATCGTCCCCTTTCTCCCTCCGAGCGAGGAAACTTGCTCCGAAAGGCAGTCCGAAAGGCGCCGACATAACTGGACAATCCGTCTACCGCCAGCAAGAGTGGACGACACAAAGCCATGCCCTTGATTTTGTCCGCCAAGGCCTGAATCAAATTCAGGTCACGTGTGGGACTAACCACCCCGCCCATCCACAGACGAGGCTGAACCCAAATCGCCAGAGCCATCCAGAATGTGCCTTTCTGCGTCTTGACTTTGATTTCATCCGCTTGCGCTTGCTTCAAGTCATGTACCGTGTTTTCAACCAGATGCTCATGTACCTGCTGACAATGGTTGCCTGCACGAGCGTGCCAATCTCGAACGGTCCGCTCGTCCAATCCAAAGGCGCGAACGATGGCTTGAATGGGGCAGCCGTATGCCAGCAGAATCAACACTTGGATCACCAGCTCAGGCGCATGGCGTAACCGATAGAAAATCGTGCCTTTGGTGACCGTAAACGTTTGTCCGCACACGTGACACACACACCGCTGGGCTTTCTGACTGTGAACTTGGATGTTCCCTTTCCCTTTATGTCCTCTTGCGGGACAATCCATGTTCGGGCAAAATAGTGTTTGTGGGTTCATTGACTCCTCGCTCGATGTGGAAGTCGTACGAGTTTGCCAGTGAACCCATTTTTCCGCAAGATTTACGCACCACCACGTTTTAGTGGGGGGCTACCAATTATTAAATATTTGTATAAAAATCATCTAAATTCTTGACTTTATAAGAGAGCGGAGTACAATGCAACTCATAGTCACCCAAGGAGAGAAAAATGGCATTCGAACTTCCCAAACTTCCCTACGCGGTCGACGCGCTCGAGCCCTACATCGACGCGCAGACCATGACCATCCATCACGATAAACATCACCAGGCGTACATCACCAATCTCAACGGCGCAATTGAGAAACACCCTGAACTGGCGGGCAAATCCCTCGAATCCCTGCTGGCGGACTTGAACGCCGTCCCTGAGGATATCCGCGCCGCGGTCCGCAATCACGGCGGCGGAACGTGGAACCACTCCATGTTCTGGGAGATCATGGCCCCCAAAGCGGGCGGCGCGCCGAAGGGCGAACTGGCCACGGCGGTGGACGCGGCTTTCGGTTCGTTCGACGCGTTCAAGGCTGAGTTTGAAAAAGCCGCCAACGGACGCTTCGGGTCGGGCTGGGCCTGGCTGGTGAAGAAGGGAAACAGCCTGGCGATCGTCTCCACCGCCAACCAGGATAATCCCATGTCCGACGGACTGACTCCCGTCATGGGCGTTGACGTGTGGGAGCACGCGTATTATCTCAAGTACCAGAACCGCCGCGCCGAGTACGTCACGAACTGGTGGAATGTCGTCAATTGGGACGAGGTGGCGCGTCGCTTCAAGGGATAATCTCTCCCGAATTTTTATCTTGTCACTTGCCTAAAGCCAGATATAATAAGCATATCTGGCTTTTTCATTTCCCTACAAGGAGTGTCCAATGACTTACGTTATTACCAGCCTGTGCCTGCGCGATAGTTCCTGCGTGGAAGTCTGCCCCGTGGAATGTATCGTGCCTGGTATCCCGCAGGGAGAATATCCCCTGTACTACATCGACCCCGACACTTGCATTGACTGCGGCGCGTGCGTCCCGGCCTGCCCCTTCAACGCCATCTTCCCCGAATCCGACGTCCCCACGGCCTACACCGCCAAGGGCGGCGAGTACGTCTCCCGCATCGGTCTCACCGGCCACTACGAGGGGACCAACGACCACGGCGTCCCGGTTGTCCTCGATTGCACCAAGCAGCTCGCGGCCGGCGACGTGGAAGACCTGACTCCCGATATCGCCGCGAACGCCGAATACTTCAAGTCCGGTCCCGGCTACAAGGCCAACGACACGGACGAAGCCAAAGCCACGCTCGGGTAATCTCCCGCGATGGAATTTCCAAAATCACCTCCTGTATTTGCAGGAGGCGATTTTTTTTGATTGGGCGGCTTGCGCGAGCTATGCGACGTTGGAGAATGTTTTTATAAACCGTATTTTCTTTCTTTTTGGACGCGGATTTCACGGATTGCACGGATTTTTTCTTTGGCTTTTTCCGTGAAGTCCGCGTGGGTTCGCGCACGGATCATTTCGGGATTTTGAAATTCCCGAACTCCGCTTCCAACTCCGCCAGCAGCGCCTCGGCCACAACTTCGGGCGCGCCCTCGCGCTCGGTCCACTCGCCGCGGCGATACTGCGCGCTGTAATCGCTGGTCGAGGTCAGCCCCAGCGCCATCGCGTACGCGTCGATCAATTTTTGGAAATTCTGCGAGAGCTGCTTTTTCACCGTCCGCCCGTCGCCTTCCACCGCAAACGACGTGGGGATCTCTCTCCAGTAAGTCACGCGATATCTGGCCATTAAAATCTCCTATTCGCTCTTTGTCCCAGGGGTGACGTATTTCGTCTGCACGAACGGCTTCAATTGCTCGGCGAGATGATCCTGCAACAGGCGTCCCGATTCGTGCATCAACGTATCGTGATTGTAATCGTTCAACTTGACCATGCTCGCCAGGCAGGGATAATGATGATGGAACAACCCGGCCTTCTCGACGACTTCATCCACGCTTAGACCGACCAGCTTCTCCGCGACGTGACGCGCGCACCCGCACACCGCGTCCACGCGGACCTCCGCGCGGGACACCGTCCGAGTCGCCTCGTCCACGCTGAGACGGATGGCGGGCTGGCCGAAGTAGCGCGCGAACTCCGAGATGACCTCGCTATCGTACGTCTCGCGCTCGCGGCGCGTCACTTTGTAATCGCGCTCGGTCAGCGAGCAGAGAGGCTTGGGCGTCGCGCAGGCCACATTTTGCCGCGCCAGCCATCCCGTGAGTTGACGCGCCAGCCCGCGCGGCAGCCAGGCTTCGTTGTCCACCGCCACGACCACGCCGCGCGCGCCCGTCATCGCCGCGATCTCGGGAAGCAGTTCCGCCACCGACTTGGTCTCCGCGAACGACAGGATCAGGTCGGCGGGCGCGAAACTTTTCGGCAGGAAATCTTCGGGGTAGTCAATGACCAGCGGAAACGCCGCGGGCGCCTTCCACGACTCGATGGTCCACCCTTCGGGCGCGTGCCTGCGGATATTGTCCACGTGACGGAGGCCGTATTCGCCGGAGACAATCGCCAGGATTCTCATCTCCCAAACGTCCCGACAATCCGCAGAATATCGAATCCCTCCGCGAAGGGACGCTCCGCCAGCGCGCCGTGACGCACCATGATCGAGCGCGTCAACTCGGCGTTGAAATAATATTTTTCGCGGTAGGTCTCGTATTGCGAGAGCGCTTCGATCTTTTTGTTCACGTCCTCCTCGGTCACCTCGACGATGAAGTGGGGGAAGAAGCCGTACGAGGAGCGGACAACGTCGAAGCCCAGCGCTGTGATGCCGCGGTAGGCGCGCAGGGCTTCGTCCGTCATGGCGAGATGGTCCTGGTGCACGTCCTTGTTCGAGTGGACGAAGATCAAGTCGGGCTTGAAGTCCCTGCGGAGTTTGAGGAAGTATTCCAGAATCTCCTGCCGCGCGTCGGGGAAGACGCGGGTGGCGAACGGCCCGAGGACGATGCTTTCTTTCGGGACGCCGAGGATCGCCATCGAGCGGTAATGTTCGTCCACCACGTTGTGCAGTTCGGGATTTTTCTGGTTGTCCGAGAGCGTGACGCACAGCACATCCGTCTGCTTGACGATGTGATGGAGCAGCGCGCCGCAGCCGAGTTCGATATCGTCTGGGTGCGCGCCGAGGAACAGGACGCGTTTACCGAAGAAGTTCATGGTTGGTAATGGGTGATCGGTAACTGGTAATTTTTTTGGCGCCAGGATTTATCTTGCTCTCGCGGCCAAAGGGTCAATTATCATTTACCAATTACTATTTACTTCGTCGCCAGAATCCCGCCGACGACTTTCGTCATCACCAGTTTGCCGTCGCGGTTGAACCAGCGCGTCGCCACGTCGGTGATCTTGCCGATCAGTGTTTCGTATTCATCCTTGCCGTTGAACATGGAAGTCCATAACTTGCGGTCTTCGCTCAACGAGGCGCGGACGTATTCGATGAACGGCGCGACTTCGGGGAAGGTGAGATGGTTTTCGAATTTGTGCAGTTCGGTCCTGGCGAAGATTCGGTCAATGGCGTTGAAGATGTCGCCTTTGAAGCGCGAGGAGCCAGGCATCGGCGGGATGACAGCGTTCGTCGCTTCCTTGATGATGTCGTAGAACATCTGCTTGTTTTCGGGAAGCGGACCCGACACGAAGAGCCGTCCGCCGGGACGAAGGACGCGGTAGGCCTCGCCAAACGTAAAGTCCAGGTCGGAGGCGTAGTAGATGGCGAAGGCGGAGGTGCAGAGGTCGAAGGAGTCGTCCGCGAAGGCGAAGGGCTGGTTGAAGTCCAGGAATTGGAAATCCACTTTCGAGCCGCGTTCCGCGTTTTTGGCGCGGGCTTTGTCGAGCAGTTCCTCCGAGAAATCGCCGCCGGTGATTTTCGCCGCGCCTTTAGTATAATCGTCGAACAGGAAGCACAGTTTCCCCGCGCCGCAGCCGACGTCGAGGATGTCCATCCCGGGCTGGGGCTGGAGCAGTTCGTTCGTCCACGCGTCAATGTTGGCGGAGCCGTATTTTTCGTGGATGTCGATGCGGGTGAGCAGGTCTTTGCTGGTTTCCTGATAGTTGATTTTCATGGCGTCTCCAATTGGAATTCTTTTCGTTTTACGAGCATGACGACGAGCGGGATGACGAACGCGGCCAGCGCGACGAGATCGGCGAGACCGAACTCATCGAAGATCGTCAGCGGGATGCAGATTGCCAGGAGCGCGGCGCCGGTCCAGTACGCGGGCTTTTTGGCGATGTTCATCCCAAGCAGGATGAAAACGAAAACGCCGAGGAACATCACCGCCGCGGTGACGTAAAAGAGAAGCCGTCCGTCGCTTCGACTGACATAGCCGATCCCGGCCGCCAGCCACAACGCGGCGAGGATATAGAAGAAAATGCGAGTGATCTGAACTGCGCGAGATTTCATCTCAACCTCTTTTCTTGTCTCGCGGAAATTATACCAAAATTGCGTTAAAATTCAGCAACTGAATTTTGAAGCGCCGCAAAATTCATTTTGCGTGGTTGCGTTGGAAAATTCTCTGCCAGACGAACCCCAACGCGAATACCGCGAATAAGCGAATGGCGCGAAGTTTTTTCCGCTCCGAAATTCGCGTTATTCGTGTCATTCGCGATAAAAAGATGATTTTCTGTTGTGTGCGGTAGTGACGAAAAACAGTTTTTCGGTACAGGAGTCAACATGCCTTTAAAAATCCAATCCGTCAAAGGCACGCGCGAGTTCTATCCCGAACAGATGGCGCTGCGCAACTTCATCAACGACAAGGTGCGCGCCGCCTCCGAATCGTTCGGCTACGTGGAATGGGACGCGCCCTTCATCGAACCCATCGCGCTGTACGCGGCCAAGTCGGGCGAGGAACTCGTCAAGAAGCAGTCCTTCGTCTTCACCGACCGCGGCGGCGACGAAGTGACCCTCCGTCCCGAGCTCACGCCGAGTCTCGCGCGCATGATCGCGGCCAAACAGGGCGAGTTGACCTTCCCCGTGCGCTGGTGGTCCTTCGGTCCGTTCTGGCGCTACGAACAGCCGCAAAAAGGACGCGCGCGCGAATTCTTCCAGTGGAACATTGACCTGCTCGGCGCCGACTCCCCCGAAGCCGACGCGGAACTCATCGCGGTCGCGGCCACCTTCCTCCGCTCGGTCGGACTGACCCCCGAGCGGGCCGCCATCTACGTCAACGACCGCCGCCTCGTCAATTCCCAACTCGACGCGCTCGGCATCCCCGCCGAAAAGCGCGTCGACGCGCTCAACCTGATTGACCGCCGCTCCAAAATGGACGCCGACAAATGGGACGCGTACGCGCTCGAAATCGGTCTCACACAATCGCAACTGGACGGGCTCAAGTCCGTCCTCGCCGATCTCGATCTGTGGAAAACCAGTCCCGAACTGACGCGTCTCTTCGCCGCGCTCGAAGCGCTGGGCGTGAAGGAATACGTCAAGTTCGACCCGAACATCACGCGCGGACTGCTGTATTACACGGGCGTGGTCTTCGAAGCCTTCGACGTCTCCGGCTCCGTCCGCCGCGCCATCCTCGGCGGCGGACGCTACGATAACCTGCTCGCGGACGTGGGCGGGCAGCCCCTCCCCGCGACGGGATTCGCCATGGGCGACGTAGTGATCGGGATCGTCCTGCAAGAGAACGGCCTCGTCCCCGAATTTCATCCCAGCCCCGCCTCCGTGCTGGCGACGGTCTTCGACGATAACCTGCGCCTCCAGTCCATCGCGCTGGCCGCGGAGCTGCGCCGCGCGGGGTTGAACGTGAGCGTATATCCCGAGCCCGCCAAACTCCCCAAGCAATTCAAATACGCGGACAAAATGAAGATGAAGGTCGCGGTCACCATCGGCCCCGACGAGGCCGCGCAGAACCAGGTCGCGGTGAAAGATCTGACCT
Source organism: Anaerolineales bacterium UBA7227 (assembly GCA_002473085.1). Taxonomy (GTDB): domain Bacteria; phylum Chloroflexota; class Anaerolineae; order Anaerolineales; family Villigracilaceae; genus Denitrolinea; species Denitrolinea symbiosum. The sequence goes on along the minus strand of DKTP01000120.1, from coordinate 15,077 downwards.
CGGGCGAGCAGGTCGTCGTCGCCCGCGCCGACGTCGTGGACGCCGTCCGCAGGCTGCTGTAAATCCCCTGATATAATCGCCTGCCATGACCGACATCCTTTCTCGCTGGCGCGCGGGCCTCGAAAAAACCGGCAAAGCCGCCTTTGGACGCGTCGCCTCGTTTCTCGGCGCGACGGAGATCACCCAGGATTCCTGGGACGAACTGGAGACGCTGCTCATCCAGGCCGACATGGGGATCGAGACCACCGCCGCCGTGATCGACTCCCTGCAACGCCTCACGCGTGACCGCGGCCTGACCCGCGCCGAGGAACTTAAATCCTCGCTTCGAGCCGAACTCCGCTCCCGCCTCGACGACCCGCCCGCGCTCGACTTCTCCGCGCGCCCGGCCGTCATTCTGCTGGTCGGCGTCAACGGCTCAGGCAAGACCACCAGCGCCGCCAAGTTGGGCGCGCGCTTCCAGGCTGAGGGGAAGTCCATCCTCTTCGGCGCGGCGGACACGTTCCGCGCCGCGGCGGTGGACCAACTCCAGGTCTGGGCGGAACGGCTGAACGTCCCGGTGGTGGCGGGCGCGCCGGAGTCCGACCCGGGCGCGGCGGCGTTCAACGCCGTCCAGTCGGGAGTCGCGCGCGGCGCAGACGTCGTCCTGATAGACACCGCGGGCCGTTTGCAGACGCGCTTCAATTTGATGGAGGAACTTCGCAAAGTCCATCGCGTGGTCGGCAAGGCGCTGACGGGCGCGCCGCATCACGTCTGGCTGGTGTTGGACGCGACCACGGGACAGAACGCCCTGGAGCAGGCGCGCAAATTCAAAGAAGCCGTGAACGTGACGGGCATCATCCTCGCCAAGTTGGACTCGTCGGCGCGCGGCGGGATGGCGTTCGCCATTCAGCGCGAACTCGGCATCCCGATTTTGTTCGCGGGTCTCGGCGAGAAGCCTGAAGACCTGGCGCCGTTCGACCCCGACGCGTTCGTGGATGGAATTTTGTCGTCGTAATGTAGATTTGGAGGAACCATGCAGGATTTAATTGACCGTTTGACCGCCGCGCAAGATACCGTCTCCCAACTTTTGGAGCGTCTTTGACTTCGTCGGAAAAGAATCCCAACTAGCCGAACTGGAGAAACAGATCGCCGCGCCCGATTTCTGGAACGACTCGAACGCGGCACAGCGCGTCAGCAGGTCCGCCGCGAAGTTGCGCGATGAAGTGGACGGCTGGCGCGCGTTCACGCGCCGCCTGAACGACGCGCTGGAGTTGGCGCGCCTCGACGACGACAGCCTGCGCGCCGACCTGGAATCCGAGGTCGAATCCATCGAGCGCGAGGTGGAGGCGCGTTCCTTCGCCGCAATGCTCTCCGGTCCTTACGACGAAGACGACGCCATCCTCGCCATCCACGCGGGCGCGGGCGGGACGGATTCGCAGGACTGGGCCGCCATGCTCGAGCGCATGTACCTGCGTTGGGCGGAAGACCGCGACTATAAGACCGAGATCCTCGACCGAAGCGAGGGCGAGGAAGCGGGCGTCAAATCCGTGACCATCGCGGTGGACGGCAAATACGCCTTCGGATACCTGCGTTCCGAGAAGGGAGTTCACCGTCTCGTGCGGCTTTCGCCGTTCGACGCCGCGCACCGCCGGCACACGTCGTTCGCGCTCGTGGAGGTCCTGCCCCAGGTGGCGATGGACGACCCCGAAGTCGAGATTGACCCGAACGACTTGAAGGTGGACGTCTTCCGCTCGTCGGGCGCGGGCGGGCAGAACGTTCAGAAAAACGCGACGGCGATCCGTCTCACGCATCTCCCGACGGGGATCGTCGTCACATGCCAGAATGAACGCTCGCAGGCGCAGAACCGTGAGTTCGCCATGCGGATTTTGCGCGCCCGCCTGTTGGAGATCAAGAAGGCCGAGAGGGACGAGGAAGTGGCCGTCCTGCGCGGCGAGTTCACCAAGGCCGAGTGGGGGAGTCAGATCCGCTCGTACGTGCTGCATCCGTACCAGATGGTCAAGGACCACCGCACTGAATTCGAGCGCGGCAACGCGCAGGCCGTGTTGGACGGCGACCTGGACGACTTCATGGAAGCCTATCTGCGTGAAAATGCCGGGACGCCGTAATGTTTCGAAAAATCCTCCGCTCCATTTTCTCGCGTGAAAACATGCTGGCGCTGATCGTAGTGGCGGCATAATCAATGCGGCCGAACCTCCTCGCGCCCATCATCGGGCAATATTCGTGTCCGTAAATTTGTGGGATAATGCGTCCACTTATCACTTTCAGGAGTATTCAATGTCCGCCGAAATGCAAAAGACCATCGCCGATTTCATCGCCCAGAAAATTCTCAAACAGCCCAAACGCGTCATCAACCCGACCGACGCGCTGATCTCCAGCGGTCTCATCGACTCTTTCAGCCTCGTGGACCTGGCCCTCTTCGTGGAGGACACTTTCGGCGTCCGCATCGCGGACTCGGAACTGAACGCCTCCACGTTTGATTCCGTCGAGCAGTTGACGAATTTGATCGCGTCGAGGCAGAAGTAATGACGACGTTCACCGCGGTCTTGCGCGATTTCTACGAGCGCGAACCCGATCGGGTGTCGGTCACGCTCCAGCATCCCAACCAGCCCGACTTCCACATCACGTATCGCGAACTGATCGAGCGGTCGAACGATTACGCCGCCGCGTACGCGCGGGCGGGAGTTAAGCCGGGCGACGTGGTCATCCTCATCCTCCAGCACGGAAAAGACCTGGTTTATTCATTCTGGGGCGCGGTATTGCTGGGCGCCATCCCCTCGATGATGCCCTTTCTCACCGAGAAACTTTCCCCCGAACGTTACCGCGCCGACCTCGCCGCGCTTTTCTCGCACAGCCATCCCAAAGGCGTCGTCACCTATCCCGAATTCGAAGCAGACGTCAAGATGCTGGCGACGGAGAGCGGATATTCCGCCTGCGAAGTGTTCATCACGGACCGAATCCCGCAGCAGGAAAAACTCGATCTTTCGTCCCTGCCGGGGATGAATGCCGCAGAGACTGACATCGTCCTCCTCCAGCATTCATCCGGCTCCACCGGCCTCCAAAAGGGAGTGGCGCTTTCGCATCGGGCGATCTTCAACCACCTCGACGCGTATGGCGAGTCCATCCGCCTCACGCGGGATGACGTGATCGTCTCCTGGCTTCCGCTCTATCACGACATGGGACTGATCGCCTGCTTCCTCCTGCCCATCCTGCGCGGCGTCCATGTGGTGCAGATGTCTCCCTTCGACTGGGTGCGCGCGCCCTGGCGGCTGCTGCGGACGATCAGCGATTACCGCGGCACGCTGACCTGGCTTCCCAACTTCGCCTACAACTTCTGCGCCCAAAAGATTCGCGACCGCGACCTCGAAGGCGTGGACCTGTCCTCGTGGCGCGCCAGCATCAACACCTCCGAGCCGGTGCGCTTCAAAAGCCACGAGATGTTCTACGAGCGGTTCAAGTCCTACGGGCTGAAATTTGAAACGCTCCAAACCTCCTATGGGATGGCGGAAAACGTCTTCGCGGCCACCCAGAACGACCTGGGCAAACTGCCCTACGTCGAGGAAATCGACCGCGAGTCGTTCATCGCGGACAAGGTGGCGCGTCCCGCCTTCGACGGCCGCCCGGCGATCCAGATGATGTCGTGCGGACAGCCCATCCCCAACACTGCCATCCGCGTGGTGGACAGCAAGGGCCATGACGTGCCGGAGCGTCACGTCGGCGAGATCGTCCTCAAATCCAACTGCATGTTGACCGGCTACTACAACCGCGCCGACATCACCAAAAAAGCGTTTCTGCCCGGCGGCTGGTACATGTCTGGCGATTACGGTTACATGGTCAACGGCGAGGTGTTCGTCGCGGGGCGCAAGAAAGATATGTTGATCGTCGGCGGCAAGAACGTGTATCCGCAGGATTTGGAAGCGCTGGCGTGCGAGGTCCCCGGCGTCCATCCCGGGCGGACGGTGGCCTTCGGTCTCTTCGACGAATCGCAGGGGACGGAGGAGGTCGTCATCATCGCCGAGGTGGACAGCGAAGACGAGGCCGAGCACGAGCGCGTCGCCGACGAGATTCGCAAGCACGTCACCAAGAATTCGGCCATTGCCGCGCGTTACGTCCGCGTAGTGGGACCGAAATGGGTGCTGAAAACGTCCAGCGGAAAAGTGGCGCGCTCCGCCAACAAGGAAAAATTCATCAGGGAATTGGAATCTGAAAACCAGGCGTAAAAAAACTGCCCTCGAAAAACGAGGGCAGTTTTCATAAAGACGATTGGCGTTATCCGCCGGTGGGGAGTTGCTTTTCCAGCGTGCGGTTGAGAATGTCGGCTTGTTCGTTGGAGGCGGATTTGACTGGCTTGATCTTCAGGCTCTTGTCCCGGGAATTCGAGCGTTCCATGGCCATCTGCCAGGCGATCTGCATGGCGGTCAGTTCCGGCTCCTTCGGAGTCTCGTCCATCTCGACAACATCTTCCTGCTTCTTGCTGCGCTTGCCTCCGCGGGCCTTCTTCGGTTCGCGGGCGGGTTTTTCCTCTTCGATCATTTCGGGGATGAGAGCCTTCATCGAAAGGCGGATCTGTTTCTTCTTGCGGTTCACCTCGAGGACTTTCGCCTCAACCTCGTCGCCTTCTTTGACGATCTCGCCGGGCGTCTTGACGTATCCGCGCGTCAGCTCGCTGACGTGCACCATGCCCGGGCGTTCCGCTCCAAAGTCCACGAACGCGCCGTAGGTTTCCAGGCGGACCACTTTGCCTTTCACGGTCATCTCCGGCTGGATCTCGCTCCACTCCATGCCGAGGGGTTCGATCATCGTCAGTTCGATGCGGTCCTTGCGGACGCGGCGCACCCAGGTCTCCACGTCCTGACCGGGCTTGAGTACGTCTTCCACTTTGTTGACCGGGTCTTTCTGAATCTGCGAAATGTGGAGGACGCCGGGTAATTCCTGTCCCACATCCACTAATGCGCCCGCCAGTGTAATCTTCACGACCTTGCCGGAAAGTTTTGTTTTTGGTTCCAGCGCCAAAGTTTTCGTTTCAATGTTCTCGCTCATGTCGCGCTCCTGTTTCATAAATTAGCCGAAGGCGGATTATACCTATGGTGTCCATAAGCGTCAATGCGAAAAACGGCGCAAAATTAAAATTGATTCGCCCGCCCGCTTTATTTTTTCAACCGTGATAAAATAGAACGTACGTTCCCAATATCAACAGAGATAAACATGGACTTCAAACTTACCGCTCCCTTTGTCCCGATGGGCGACCAGCCCGAGGCGATCGCCCAGCTTGTGGACGGCGTGAAGAAGGGCATGAAACACCAGGTCCTGCTCGGCGCGACAGGCACGGGCAAGACGTTTACCATCGCGTCCGTCATCCAGGAATTGCAAAAGCCCGCGCTCATCATGGCGCACAACAAGACTCTCGCCGCGCAACTCTACGCGGAGTTCAAGGAGTTCTTTCCCGAGAACGCGGTCGAATATTTTGTTTCGTACTACGACTACTACCAGCCCGAAGCGTACGTCCCGCGTCACGATCTCTACATCGAGAAGGAGACCGAGATCAACGAGGAGATCGAACGCCTGCGGCTGGCGGCGACGACCAGTCTCATCTCGCGGCGGGACGTGATCATCGTCGCGTCGGTGTCGTGCATCTACGGGTTGGGTTCGCCCGAGGAATTCGGCAAAGGGACGGTGACGCTGCAGGTCGGTCAGCTTTACCGCCGCAACGCGCTGCTGCGTCAGCTGATCGAGAGTCAGTATCAGCGCAACGACATCGAATTGCGCAGCGGTACGTTCAGGGTCAGGGGCGACACGCTGGAGATCGTCCCCGCCTACGAAGACCGACGCGGTTTCCGAATCACGTTCTTCGGCGACGAGGTGGAGCGCATCATGCAGTTCAGCCCGTTGACCGGCGAGGTCTTCGACGAGCCGCAGGAAGTCTCCATCTACCCCGCCAAGCAATATCTCACCGACAGCGACCGCATGAAGGAAGCCATCGGCAATATCGAAAAAGAGTTGGATGAACGCCTGGCGCTTTTTAAGGAGCAGGGCAAACTGCTCGAAGCCCAGCGCCTGGAACAACGCACGCGCTACGACCTGGAAATGCTCAAAGAGGTCGGCTATTGCTCGGGCATCGAAAATTACTCGCGTCATCTCGACGGGCGCGCGCCCGGCACGCATCCGTGGACGATGATTGACTTCCTCCCCAGCGATTACCTGCTCGTCATTGACGAGAGTCACATGAGCGTGCCGCAGATCCGCGGCATGTATAACGGCGACCGCTCGCGCAAAGAGACTCTCGTCGAATATGGTTTTCGCCTGCCGAGCGCGCTCGATAACCGCCCGCTCAAGTTCCATGAATTTGAGCAAGTGATGGGCGCTACCATTTACACCTCCGCCACGCCGGGACCGTACGAGATGCAGCGCTCCGAGCAGGTGACCGAGCAGATCATCCGCCCGACGGGACTCGTTGATCCCGAAGTGGAAGTCCGCCCGACGAAGGGGCAGGTGGACGACCTCGTCAAGGAGATTCGCGCCCGCGTCGAAGTCGGCGAGCGCGTCCTCGTCACCACGCTCACGAAGCGCATGGCCGAAGACCTCGCCAACTATCTGATGGAACTCGGCGTTAAAGTCCATTACCTGCATTCGGAAGTGGAGACGCTCGAACGCATCGGCATCTTGCGCGACCTGCGGCTGGGCGTGTTCGACGTGGTCGTCGGCATCAACCTCCTGCGCGAGGGACTCGACCTGCCCGAAGTGTCCCTCGTGGCGATCCTCGACGCGGACAAGGAAGGTTTCCTGCGCTCGGACACGGCTCTCATCCAGACGATTGGCCGCGCCGCGCGCCACGTCAACGGACGCGTCATCATGTACGCCGACCGCGTCACCGACTCGATGGCGCGCGCCCTCGACGAGACGAATCGCCGCCGCGCCAAGCAGATCAAGTTCAACCAGGAACATGGGATCGTCCCGGTCAGCATTCACAAAGAGATCCACGACCTGACCGAGCAAATGTCCCCGCGCGCTGTGGCGGAGATGAAGGGCGAGTATGTGACGAAAGCCCGCAGCGGCGTCCCGCGCGACGAGATGCGGAAACTTCTCTCCGAGCTGGAGAAGCAGATGAAGGAGGCCGCGAAGAATCTCGAATTCGAGCGCGCCGCCGCCCTGCGCGACGAACTCTACGAGTTGAAAGCCATCTTCGCGGACGAGGAGAATCTCAAACCGTGGGAGCGGTTGAAGTTGCTGGCGGGGGAGTGACCAGTAATCGCGTTTCAGTGGTCAGCGAAACAAAAACAGCGGAAGCCAACGGCTCCGCTGTTTTTGTTGGACGCGAAAGATGTGAACTTGAAACTGGTTTCCAGCCGTTTTAGTCTGGTCGGAATGAGCCAGCCATGAGTACCTGGCCCATGTGCCGGATTTCCGCCGTACTCCCGCTGTGAATGGCCGCGACCGCTTCCGCCTGAACGTCCGCGCGCAGGCGGCCAGCGCCCCGGCGGACCTCCACCTGGCAGATGGTCTTTCCGTCTGCCGTCGCATAAACCGCGGCGCCATCGGGGACTTCGACGCCGAAGAATTCGACCTCCACCCGGGCCTCTCCGTTGTCGTACTTTTTCACTTCGATCTCGCCGCGTTTGGCCTTTCGCTGGAAGGAGAAAAACAGAAATGTGACGGTTTGATCGCGGTACAAGTCCGCTTCGTACTCCTCGACTTTACGCCGCCAGGCATTCGTCTGATTCATCTCTCAATTCTCCCATTTGAGCTGGAACTCGACTTCCTCCGCGCCGTCGGAGCGCTCATGCTCGACGCTGATGCTGGCGCCCGGGGGGACGCTGATCCGCTTCCCCGCCACCTGGATGGAGAACCGCTTCCCCTGTTCCAGGGCGTCAGCCAGCCGCCGCAATTTAGCGGCAAACTGTTTGACGGAGTAAACCTTCTCCACGTCGCGATTGTTTTTCTTTGCCATTTCGACCTCCGATTAGGTTTGTTTTCGCATGTGGGTTGCTCTCCATGCTTTTTCTTACTCCCCTTCTTCCTTCGGCTTTCCGACGATCTTATCCACCTGCGCCATCACGTCCTCGGTCAATTTCGGCAGGACTTCGAGCGCTTTCATGTTCTCGCTCACCTGCTCGGGACGGCTCGCGCCCGTGATGACCGTGCTGACGTTGGGATTCTTCGCGCACCAGGCGATGGCGAACTGCGCCAGCGTGCAGTCCAACTCTTTGGCGATCTTTGCCAGTTTCTTTACTTTAGCGAGGTTTTCCGGGTCGGTCAGTTTGTCCTTGAGCCAGCCATAGCCTTTCAACGCGCCGCGGCTGTCGGCGGGGATGCCGTTCTGGTATTTGCCCGTCAACAGTCCCGAAGCCAGCGGACTCCAGGTCGTCGTCCCGAGGCCGATGTCTTCGTAGAGACGCGCGTATTCTTTTTCCACGCGCTCGCGGCGGAAGAGATTGTATTCGGGCTGTTCCATGGTCGGCCTGTGCCAGCCGTATTTGTCGCAAACCGTCCACGCGGCGCGGATCTCGTCCGCGCTCCACTCGGAGACGCCCCAGTACATGGCGCGTCCCGACGCGACGATATCCTGCATCGCCCGCGCCGTCTCTTCGACGGGGGTGTTTTTGTCCGGGCGGTGACAAAAGACGAGGTCCACGTAGTCCAGCCCAAGTCGGCGGAGGGAACCGTCAATCGCCTCGAGCAGGCGTTTGCGGTTCAGCGTGTTCCGTTCGTTGGGGCCGTCGTGCAGTCCCCAGAAAAATTTCGTCGAGACGAGGTAACTGCCGCGCCGCCAGCCGAGTTTCTTCAGCGCCGCGCCCATCACTTCCTCGGACTTCCCGCCCGCGTAAACTTCCGCGTTGTCGAAGAAGTTGACGCCCGCCTCGTACGCGATCCGCATCATCTCCGCCGCAGAATCGATCTGCACCTGGTTGTGAAACGTGACCCACGACCCGAAAGACAGCGCGCTGACTTTAATGCCAGCCCTTCCCAAACGGCGATATTCCATTTTCATCTTCGATTCCTTTGTGAACCTGATTTTTTACGATTATACCCGACGGGTTGGTATAATTCCGCCGTTCGCCGCCCGTCATTCCGCCTTAAGGGATTTGCATCTTCAATGAAACGTTCGCAGGCGCTGGATGTGTTGCGGGGCATCGCCATCCTGATGGTCTTGGTCCACCATTACGTCCCCGACCAGTTCAAGCCCGGCCTGCTGTGGAGCGGGGTGGACTTGTTTTTTGTCCTTTCGGGATTCCTCATCGCCTCCATCCTTTTGGAAAACGTGGAGGCCCGCAACTACTACCAGACCTTCTACCTGCGCCGCGCCGCGCGCATTATCCCGCTGTTCTGGCTGCTGTTGTTGCTGTTCGTGTTCCTGATGAAATTCGCGCCCGAATTTTTGGGATCGTCCTATTCGCAGCATTTGCCGCTCTGGTCCTACTTCACCTTCATCCAGAATTTTCTCTACGCCGCGCGCGGATTTTGGCGCGATCCCTTTTTGGACGTGACCTGGTCCCTCGCGCTCGAGGAACAGTTTTACGTCTTCCTGTCCGTCGCCGCGAAAAACCTGAACCGAAAACTGCTTGCCGGACTCTCCATCGTCCTCATCTTCCTCGCTCCCTTCCTGCGCTGGATGACGCCCGACTCGCTCGCGGCCAACATCCTCCCGCTTCACCGCGCCGACTCGCTCATGCTCGGTGTGCTGATCGCCGTTCTCTGGGAGGGCGGCCGGGGACGCGATCGCTTCGCGCGCTTCAAACGGCATTTTCTCGTTGCGCTCCTCCCGTTGCTGGCGGGCGTCGCGTACTTTCTCCGCGCCGGGACGGGCTTTGGCGGGCCGTGGGTGCATGTCAACCTCGCGCTCCTTTATGGGGACTTGCTGGTTCTGGCGCTGCTCCATCCGGCAGGCAAACCGAACTTGATCTTTTCGAATAAATTCTTCGAATGGCTCGGACTGCGTTCGTACGGTATTTATCTTCTCCATAAGCCGCTGCGTCTCATGATCGTCCCCGCTTTGCGCGGACTTCCGTTCATCAACCTGCCGTGGATCAACCTTCCCGTCACCGCGCTTCTCCTCTTCGTCGTTGCGGAAATTTCATACCGCCTCCTCGAAAAACCCGTCATGGACTGGGGCCATCGCTTCAAGTACGACAAGTCCCCGCGGCTTGCGGAGGCGGGCCGGGACGCGTCAATCCCGCCGTCCCGTTGAATCTCGCGGGGGATTCTCCGGCGCTTTCCGTGACCGCGCCATGTCGAAACCGGAAAGGGTTATCGGGTAAAATCAAGGCGAGGAAATGCGCCATGCAAAAATTTGTCGGTTATCGCTGTTCATTGTGTGGACAAGAATACCTGCCCGGCCAGGTGACTTACGCCTGCCCGAGGGACGGGGGCAACCTGAACGTGGAACTGGACTACAAAGCCATCCAGAAAAAATACCAGCCCGAAGACGTGACCAGCCGCGAAGACTTCTCCCTGTGGCGCTACGAGCCGCTCCTGCCGGTCGGCGCGCCGAAAGGCGACGCGACCCCGCTTCACCTCGCGGGCTGGACTCCCGTGTTCAAACTGCCCGTCCTTGCCGAAGAATTGGGACTGAAACATCTCTGGCTCAAAGACGAGTCCCGCAATCCCTCCGCCTCGTTCAAGGACCGCGCCTCCGCCATCGTAGTGGCGCGGGCGCGCGAGATCGAAGCCGAAGTGATCGTGACCGCCTCCACCGGCAACGCGGGCGCGGCGCTCGCCTGCATGTCCGCCGCGGTCGGACAGAAAGCCGTCATCCTCGCGCCCAAATCCGCGCCGCCCGCGAAGGTGGCGCAGCTGCTCGTCTTCGGGGCGAAAGTGATTCTCGTGGACGGTTCCTACGACGACGCCTTCGACCTCGCCGTCAAAGCCGCGAACGAGTTCGGCTGGTACTGTCGGAACACGGGCTACAATCCGTTTACCGCAGAGGGGAAGAAGACCGCCGCCTTCGAGATCTGGGAGTGGTGGCTGGAGGCGCATCGCGACTGGCACAAGAAGGACCATCCGCTCGACAACCATTCGCCGCTGACCATCTTCGTATCCGTGGGCGACGGGAACATCATCTCCGGCATCCACAAGGGCTTCAAAGACCTGCACAAACTCGGCTGGATTCCCAACCTGCCGCGCATCGTCGGCGTGCAGGCGGAAGGCTCCGCCGCCATCGCCAACGCCTTCCGCGATGGGACGGAGACCATCGTCCCCGTCTCCGCTTCGACCATCGCCGACAGCATCTCGGTGGACCTGCCGCGGGACGGCGTGCGCGCCGTCCGCGCGGCGCGCGAGACGGGCGGCGCGTACGTCGTCGTCTCGGACGAGGAGATCGTCCGCGCCATCGCGAAACTCGGACGGGTGGGCGTCTTTGCCGAACCGGCCGGGGCGGCGGCCTACGCCGGGGTGGAGCGCGCGGCCGCGTCGGGTCTGACGCGCAGCGACGATCCCGTGCTGGTCCTGAACACCGGCAGCGGCCTCAAAGACGTCCGCGCCGCCATGCGCGCCGTCGCCGAGGCCCCCGTCATCGCGCCCACGCTGGAGGCGTTGAGGCAGATCGCATGAAAAACCGCTGGCCTCCCGCGACGCGCTACTTTGTGACCGCGCTGATCCTGATCGTCCTCGTCTTTGTCGGGTGGCAGGCGCGCGAACTCTTCAAGCCCCTCATCACGGCGGGACTGATCGCGTACATTCTCTACCCGCTGGTGGAATTGTCCCGCCGCCGTTTCAAGTTAAGTCAGGCCGCGGCCTCGCGCCTCGTCTTTTTCTTCGGCCTGGCGTTGATTGTCGCCCTCCCGGTCTCTCTCCTGCCCATGCTGACCCGCGAAGTGAACGAAGTGATCGGCGACCTCTTCAGGATCATTGACGACGTGGAAGCGCTGCTGGCAAAACCGATCGCGGTCGCCGGTCTGCAATTCCACTTCAACGACTTGATCCCGGCCCTGCGCGATTCGCTTTCGGCGGTGGTCCAGTTCCTGCCGGAGAACGCCTTCAAAGTGATCGAAACCACCTCGCGGGGAATGCTCTGGTCGCTGGTGATCGTGGTCAGCGTCTACTATTTTATGACCGATTGGGACCGCCTGCGCGACTGGCTCATCGGCCTCGCTCCGTCCGATTACCAGCACGACATCTGGCGCCTGTACCGCAAGATCAAAACCGTGTGGATGAATTATCTGCGCGGGCAGTTGACCTTAATGATCATCGTGGCCGTCGTCTTTAGCGTAATTTGGAGCGCCATCGGCCTGCCCGGCGCGCTCCTGCTGGGAATCCTGGCGGGCCTCTTCAGCCTCATTCCCGACGTGGGTCCCTTTGCCGCCACCGCGCTGGCCCTCGCCGTCGCGCTGCTCGAAGGCTCCAACTTTGCGTGGATGCCGCAAAACCACCTCGTCTTTGCGCTGATCGTCGCGGGCCTTTATGTGGTCCTCATCAACGTAAAAAACATCTGGCTGCGCCCGCTCATCTACGGACGCAGCGTCCACATGCACGAGGGCGTCATATTCGTCGCCATCATCGCGGCGGTCATCTTTACGGGGATCATCGGCGCCTTCATCATCGTCCCTGTGCTGGCCTCGCTGGGCGTGATCGGACGGTACCTCCACGCGCGGCTGATGGGATTGCCCGCCTTCGAAGACGAAGAACCCGTCGCCTCTCCCGCCGACCCGCCGCCGGGCGCGGCCTCCCCGGCCGAATCCTCCCCCTCGGCGGACTCCGCCCCGGACGTCCGCGCGGAAACGTTGACCCCATCCGACTGAAACTCAAACCGCCTGGAATGACCATCCCATGAAAATCACCTACTCGATCGTCGCCCCCATCTACAACGAAATCGAAAACCTTCCCGAGCTTCACCGCCGCGTCGCAGAGACGATGGACGCGCTGGGCGAACCCTGGGAACTGCTTCTCGTGGACGACGGCTCCACCGACGGCTCGACCGACAGGATCCGCGCGCTGGCCGCGTCCGACGAACGCGTCCGCCCCGTCATCTTTGCGCGCAACTTCGGCCATCAGGTCGCCATCACCGCCGGCTGGGACTATGCCCGCGGCGAGGCGATCGTCATCATCGACGCCGACTTGCAGGACCCGCCCGAGATCATTCCTGAACTGGCGAAGAAATGGCGCGAGGGCTACGAGGTGGTGTACGCTGTCCGCGCCGAGCGCGAGGGCGAATCCTGGTTTAAGAAGGCCACCGCCGCCATGTTCTATCGTCTCATCCGCTGGATCACCGACGTCAACATCCCGGTCGACACGGGAGATTTTCGCCTGATGGACCGCAAAGTGGTGGACGTGCTCAAGCAGATGAAGGAACGTCACCGCTTCCCGCGCGGGATGTCGGCCTGGGTGGGCTTCAGGCAGATCGGCGTGGAATACAAGCGCGCCGCCCGTCTCGCGGGCGTGACGAAATATCCGTTCCGCAAAATGTTGAAACTCGCGCTGAACGCCATCACCAGTTTTTCCTATTTCCCCCTGCAGGTAGCCACGTTCTTTGGATTCATTTCCGCGGGCGTCGCCATTCTCGCGATTCCCGTTGTGGCTATCCTGCGGATGACCGGTTCGCATTTCTTCGAGGGGCAGACCACCACGCTCATTTCGGTCCTCTTTCTTGGCGGGGTGCAATTGATCTCGCTCGGCATCCTGGGGGAATATCTCGGCAGGTTGTACGATGAAGCCAAGAGCAGGCCGCTCTATATCGTCCGCGAAGCGCCGAAAGATTGTTGAATCCAGAATCGTTTTTATTTTGAATGCCCGTTCTCGGGCATTCGTGTCTTAAAGCAGGCGCAAATTGTCGGTTGACGCGCCAACCTTAAAATTTAAGATTGGACTTGCTTTGGACGTTTTCAGCGCATTGGTTCAATGTAATAATTTAAGGTAATTGATAAGTGCAAAAACTTGTCAACGCGGCGAAATATGGAATAATATCGTCAATAAATTTTCTTTGCTGCGAGGCTTCATGCGTGTCTGCGTCTTGTCTGATGAAAACTTTGGGAATTACGACCCTCGGGAACTTCTACAAAATCACGAATGGAAAATGTACAACGTCAAACGCCCCGCGTTCGACTTCATCCGCGATATTGCCCAACGGGAAGAATACGACGTTTATTTAAACCTGTGCGACGGCGCGGCCGACGAGGACCGTCCGGGCATCGACGTGCCGCAGGCGCTCGAAGCGTTGAACCTGCCCTTCACCGGCGCGGACAGCGTTTTCTACGCGCCCACGCGCGAACAGACCCAGGTCGCCGCGCAGCGCAGGGGCATCGGTTTTCCGCGCGGTTTGGAGGCGCGCCAGGGCGAGCCGGTGGAAGAGATGGTCGAACGCGCCGGGTTGAAATTCCCCCTGATCGTCAAACATTACGAAAGTTATGCCAGCGTGGGCATGACGAAGGAATCGCGCGTCGAGACCATGCAGCAACTGCGGACGCGCTTCGATCTCATGTGCGGGCAATACGGCGGCGCGCGCATTGAGGAATTTGTGGACGGGCGCGAGTTCACCATCCTGATCGCGGACAACCCCGACAACCTGGACGAACCGTATGCGTACGATCCGCTCGAGATCATTTTTCCTGAAGGCGAGACCTTCAAACACTGGGCTATGAAATTCAATCTCGATGTGGACATGGACCTGTGGCCGGTTGAAGATCCCGCCCTGGCGAAGCGCCTGAAGGCGCTGGTGAAGAAGATCTATCTCGCGCTGGGAGGCGTGGGCTACGGCCGCGCGGATATTCGCATGAACGCCGAGGGCGAACTCTTTTTGCTGGAACTCAACCCCAACCCCAGCGTCTTGAACGTCGGCGACGATAAGGCTTCCGCCGATTACATGATGGAAGACGACCCTGGCGGCGTGGAAGGTTTTCTCGACCGCATTTTCCGCTCTGCCATACTGCGCCGCGAAAAGCGGGCGCTTCCGCCGCAACTTTCCCGCCGCCGCAAACTCCAGCCTGTGGAAGTCCGCCGCTAGCGCGGGGCCGGTTCCAACAAAAAAGGGACGTTGGCGAAACGTCCCTTTTTGATTCTCGTCACTTCCTCCTGCGCGGCGCGAGACGGTTCTTGCCGTAACTCTTCGGCGTGGGCGCGGGACGCTCGCGGCGCGAATCCGACCGCGGCGCGCC
>DKTP01000116.1 GCA_002473085.1 Anaerolineales bacterium UBA7227 | reverse complement strand
TTACCAATTACCAATTACCCATCATCGGCGTCCCCGGCTACCCCGTCTCCGCCGCGTTGACGGTGGACATCTTCGTCGAACCGCTTCTCGCCCTCTGGCTGGGACGGCCTCCGTTCGAAGCGCCCGAAGTGGAGGCCTCGCTCACGCGCAAGATCACGTCCCCGCTCGGCGACGACGACTTTATCCGTGTCGCGGTGGGACGCGTCGGCGAGAGACTGCTCGCCGCGCCGCTGGCGCGCGGGGCGGGCGTCATCACCTCGCTCGTCCGCGCGGACGGGCTGCTGGTCATCCCGCGCGGCGAACAGGGCGCGGAGGCTGGTCAAAAAGTGCGCGTGCGGCTTACCCGCGACCGCTCCGACCTCGACAGGACCATCTTCTGCATCGGCTCGCACGACGTCATCCTCGACCTGCTCGCGCAGTTCCTCGCGGAGCGCGACCGTCGGTTCGTCTCCTCGAACGTCGGCTCGCAGGGCGGGCTGATCGCGTTGAAGCGCGGCGAAGCGCACCTGGCGGGCTCGCACCTGCTCGATCCCGCGACGGGAGAGTACAACCTGGCCGCGTTGCATCAATATCTTCCCGGCCTCCCCGTGCGGCTCGTCTGTCTCGTCCACCGCGAGCAGGGACTGATGGTGAGGCGCGGAAACCCGCTGGGAATCAAAGGCCTGGCGAGCCTCGCCCGCCCCGAGGTCCGATTCGCGAACCGTCAGCGCGGCGCGGGGACGCGCGTCCTGCTGGATTATCAACTGAACTTAATGGGGATACCGCCAGACGCCATTCGCGGCTACAATCAGGAAGAATATACCCATTTGGGCGTAGCGGCGGCGGTCGCTTCGGGGCGCGCGGACTGCGGTTTGGGAATCCCCGCCGCGGCGCAAGCCCTGGACCTGGATTTCGTGCCGCTGTTCCATGAGCGTTACGATCTGGTCATCCCGACGACATACGCGCAAAGCGAACTTCTCTCGCCGCTGTTCGAGGTGTTGGCGGATGGAAAATTCCGCCAGGCCGTTTCCGCCCTGCCCGGATATACCGTGACCGAGATGGGCAAATTGATTCTGGAGAACTGAAATGTCTGAAGCCCTCATCATTGACGATAACCGCGAGACCGCCGACGCCCTGAAGATGATGCTCGACATCATGGGCGTTCCGTCGCGAGTAGCCTATGGGGCCAGCCCGGCCATTTCCTCCCTGAGCAGTATGACGCCGCGCGTAGTGCTGCTGGATATCAATATGCCCGGCGTGGACGGCACCGAGATTCTGGCCTTCCTGCGGCGTGAGCCGCGGCTGGTGCCGGTGCCGGTCATCATCATCACTTCCGACGACCAGCCCGAGACGCGTCAGCGCGTGATGCAGGGCGGCGCGAACGCGGTCGTTATCAAGCCCGCCGCTTTCGATACGCTGGAAGCCGCGATGAAGAAAGTCGGGATTGTGTAATTTCTTTGAGTGGGGCATTGGGCTTTTTCCTGAGAGACCGTTTCTGAAGTATCGACGCTTCACGAAAGCGCCATAGGCGGTCTCTCCCTGGCGCCGCCCGCCAGCAGGCGTACCTTCAAGTTTGCGTTAGAGAACGCAGATTACGCGTAGTTTTCGTGATCTGAGGATACAGATTACGCGGAGTTCACGGATTCTTGCGGATAGGATCATTTAGGCCGCCGCCGAAGACGGGACGATGCGGCGGCGAATTGAGAGATCCGCGTCGAAGGCAGAACGCCAACCCCGGCGGCATAGTGATATAATGCCGCCCGGAAAGAAAATCTTTATCGAGGTATGAACATGAGAAAATTGATCATTCTTGCGGTCTTCGTCGCGGGCGCGGTCATCCTGGCGGCCTGCGGCGGAAGCCCCACCCCCCAGCCTGTTTCCGCCAACCCCACCGTCCCTGCGGATTTTGCCGGCAAGAGCCTGCCGGCCGGCGCCGACGCGGCCGCCGGTAAGGAAGCGTTCACTACAAACTGCGCGGCCTGTCACGGCGCCGAGGGGCATGGAGACGGCCCGGCCGGGGCCGCGTTGGATCCCAAACCCCGCGACCTGTCCGCGTTCGCGCCGGAAGTGGGCGACGACTATTTGTTCTGGCGCGTGAACACCGGCGTGCCAGGCACCGCCATGGTGGGATGGAAGGGGATTCTCACAGACGAACAGATCTGGGACGTGATCGCCTACATCCGCACGCTCAAATAACGAACGCTCTCGAATGCGCCGGGCCGGGGCTTCCCTTGCCCGGCGCATTGATTTATTGTCCCGCCGTCCTGCTCATGTTAAAATGGACGGGAAATTTCCGAAACACGCAGCCGCGCGGGACTTGCTGGAGAATCACATGCCATTGAAAGACGGAATCCCCGCTCCCGATTTCGAATTGCCCGATGAAACCGGCGCGCCCCAAAAACTTTCCGCCTATCGGGGCAGGCCGGTCCTGTTATATTTTTATCCCAAAGACGATACGCCCGGCTGTACCCGCGAAGCCTGCAACTTCCGCGACGACTATTCAGCCTACGAAAAAGCCGGCGTCGTCATCCTCGGCGTCAGCGCCGACAGCCCGCGCTCGCACGCGAAATTCAAAGCCAAATACCAACTCCCGTTTTCCCTGCTCGCGGACGAAGAGCGCCGCGTCTGCCAACTGTACGAAGTTTTGGGGAAGAAGAAATTCATGGGACGCGAATACGAAGGCGTCCTCCGCACGACGTTCCTGATCGACGCGCAGGGGACGATCGCCCGCGTCTTCGCGAACGTCCGACCGGCCGAACACAGCGCGGAGGTCCTCGAAGCCCTCCGCTCGCTTCCGTAGGACCCCCAAGCGACTCGCCGTGACCGAATCCGACTCCGCCCGACCGTTGTTGCAAGCCAGCCTCTCCCTGGCCGCGTCCCTGCTCGAAGCCGTGGACGCGGAATCCAGCCTGCGGGCGTTCATGCGCGTCTGCTCTGAGACGCTTGGCGCGGAAGGATGCGTGTTCCTGCCTTTCGATGAATTCTCGGCCGCGCTGCCTCCGCTGACGTTTGGCCGCGTCCCGGCTTTTGACGCCGACGCCCTGTCCCGCCCGGCCTGGCGGCAGGCGTGTAAAGTGTGCGAAACGCGTCGCTCCGGCGGGGATTGTCCCCTGCTCGAGCGCTCGCCCGAACCGGGCTTTGTCCGCTGCCTGCCCCTGCGCTCCCGCGGCCGCGAAGCGGGACTGTTCAGCTTCGTCTTCTCCGCCGAGCCAAACCTGGACGCGCCCGTCGAGCGCTTCCTGGCGGACGCGGCGATTCTGACCGCCCTCGCGCTGGAGGCGGAGCGCAGCCAGCCGCCGCATTCGATTCCCGACACGGGACGGTTCCAACCGGGCGCGCTTCCGCAGGCCGAGACGCGCGTCATTCTTCAGGAGCGGGCGCGGCTGGCGCGCGAGATCCACGATGGATTGGCGCAGACGCTGGCCTTCCTCAAGATCGAGATCGGCCGCGCGGAAAACTTCCTCGCCGAAGGCGATTCGGGACAGGCCGCGCGCATCCTTAAAAATTCCTCGCGCACCCTCGGCGACGCCTATCTCGACGCGCGCCAGGCCATCGAAAATTTGCGCCGCGCCCCCGACGACCGTCTCGAAGGCTGGCTGGCGCAGGCGGCCGAGAATTTTGCCGCGCTGAGCGGCCTGACTGTGGAAACTCATTTGCAACTTTCGCATGATTTCCCCGCCCATGTGCAGGTGCAGTTGATCCGCATCGTGCAGGAGGCGCTGACCAACGTCCGCAAACACGCGCGGGCGCGCTGCGTCAGGATCGCGGCCTGGGAGGAGGACGGCGAGGCGCGGATCGAGGTGCAGGACGACGGCTGCGGCTTCCGTCCCGCCGACCCGCTGGCCGCGGCCCGCTTCGGGCTGCGGGGGATGCGGGAACGGGCCGAGTCGGTCGGCGCGGAATTCCAGGTCGTCGCCCGCCCGAACGGCGGAACCGTCATCCGATTGAGCATCCCGCTGAAAGCGACGGTCGAACCGTGAAGCGCATCCGCATCTTCGTTGTGGATGATCACATCCTGTTCCGCCGCGGGTTGATCGGCCTGCTTTCGGATATGGCCGAGTTCGAAGTGGCCGGCGAGGCGGGAAGCGGCGAGGAAGCGCTTCAAGCGATCCCCGCGAGCGGGGCCGACATCATTCTGTTGGACGTCAACATGCCCGGCATGAGCGGCGTGGAGACCCTGCGCGCGCTGCGCGCCGCGGGGCAGGAGGCGGATGCCCTGATGCTGACCGTTTCACAGGCCGAGGAAGACCTGGTGGGGGCGATCCTGGCGGGGGCCAGCGGCTATCTACTGAAGAACATGGAACCGGAGACTTTGCGCCGCACCCTGCTGGACGTGTCGCAGGGGAAGTCGGCGCTCTCGCCGGAGATGACCGCGCTGGCGTTCAAGATGATGCGCCGTTCTCCCTCCGGGCGTCCGAATGAGTTGCTGAGCGAACGCGAATTGGAAGTCTTGCGCTGTCTTGCGCGCGGCCAGACGACGGGTCAGGTCGCTTCGACGCTGTATATCTCCGAGAACACGGTCAAGACGCACATCCGCCATATTCTCAAAAAAATGGAAGTGAACAGCCGCGCCGACGCGGTAGACAGGGCAACGCGGGCGGGGTTGATCCAACGACCGTAAAGGATGATGACAACGGGTGATGGATAATCACCCTCGCGGCGTGCTTGAAATCCCCCTCTTTTTCAAATTTGAATTAATGACAAATAAGACGAATTTTGGTACATTACTGCCAGGAATTCGTTTTTGTGAGTCAACGGCTCCTCTCGCATCCCCAGCGCGTCATCATCGCCTCTGCCAATCCTTTGTTTCGCGAAGGTTTGCGGAAGGCGTATGCCTCGCGTTGGGAGGGACGGGCCGAAATTGTGGGAATGCCCTGCACAACCGGGGAAACGCTGACCCTGTTGGAATCGCTCCGCCCCGACCTGGTGATCGTGGATTACGACGACGCCACCATCAACCGCGACGAGTTCCTCGAGCGGTTTATGGAGGGCGAATCGCCCATGCAGGTGGTGCTGGTTTCGCTCGGCTCCACCGAACCTGTGGTGCTGTATCAACGCAAGCGCCTGACCGCCGCGCAAGCGGAAGCCTGGCTCACCAATCCCTGGGACTGACTCATCACTTTTTTTAGGAGAAGCGTATGCGACACTACCTTATCGTCGGCGTCCTGGTCATCCTCGTGGCAATCCTGACCTATGCGGGGCTGGACGCCGCCCACCTGATGCCGGTGGAGGCCAGCGTTCAGGCGGCCCCCATTGACTGGCTGTGGAACCTGGAAGTGGTCACGATTTCCTTCCTGTTCGCGCTGATCGTCGTCCCGCTGATGTACGGCCTGTTTGTGTTCCGCCGCAAAGCGGGCGATACCAGCGACGCGGAATACATTACGGGCAACACCAAATTGGAGATCACCTGGACCGTCATCCCGCTGGTTTTGGTGCTGGTCTTCGCTTATTTGGGCGCCTACACCCTTGGCGAAACCCGCCGCGTGGACCCGCAGGCCATGATCGTCAAAGTCCACGCCCGGCAGTTCGCGTGGAGTTTCGAATATCCCGAATACGGCGGGTTTATCAGCGACGAACTACACCTGCCCAACGGGCGGCAGATCCTGCTTGAAATGGAAGCCGAAGACGTGATCCACTCCTTCTGGGTCCCCGAATTCCGCGTCAAACAGGATGTTGTGCCGGGCCGCGTGACGCAGTTGCGGATCACCCCGACCCTGAACGGTTCCTACAAAGTCCGCTGCGCCGAGCTGTGCGGCTCCGCGCACTACCAGATGGAATCGCAGGTGGTGGTCACAGAGGCCGCCGCGTTTCAGCAGTGGGCGGCCGCGCAGCAGTCCTCCATGGCCTCCGCGCAGACGCCCGCCGCCAAAGGCGAATTGCTCGTGAAAAATAACGGCTGTTTGGGCTGCCACACCGTCAACGGCTCGGCGCTGGTCGGCCCCACCTGGCAGGGACTCTTTGGTTCCCAGGCCAGCCTCGAGGGCGGCTCCAGCGTCGCCGCGGACGAGGCCTACATCAAGGAATCCATCTTGGATCCGCAGGCCAAGATCGCGGCCGGCTTCGCGAGCGTGAAGATGCCGGCTTACGTCTTCAGCGAGGAAGATCTCGCCAATATTATCGCGTATATCGAGACGTTGAAATAACGCGCGGAGAATATCAATATGAAGAAATTCTACTCTGTTCCCCTGGCGCGCGGGCTGGTCTGGCTGACGATTGGCCTGGCGGCCGGCATCGCCTTCGTAGCGGGCATCCGCCTCGCGCTGGGACTTCCCGCCGCGAGCAATTACCTCTTTACCGAGCACGCCTGGGTTTTTGGCGGAGTCGTCGGCACGCTGGCCTTCCTCGCCTCGCACGGCGTGATGAGCGACTGGTTCAAATGGTGGCGCGGACAGGAGACCTCCGACCATCACGATGACCCCGCGGGCTGGCTGAAATATCTCGGCCCCTCGCTCGACCACAAAGTCATCGGCATTCAATACACCGTCGCCGCCCTGATCCTGCTGGTCACCGGCGGGACCTTCGCGTTGATCTTCCGCACGGAACTTTCGTTCGAAGGCCAGCAATTCCTCCAGCCCGGCCAATACAATACGCTGATGTCCCTGCACGGGATGATCATGATCGTCTCGATCCTGCTGGGTATCGCGGGAATGATGAACTACCTCGTCCCGCTCCTCATCGGCGCGCCCGATATGGCCTTCCCGCGCCTGAACGCTTTCTCGTTCTGGCTGGTCGTCCCGGCCTCGGTCTGGCTGCTGCTGTCCATGCCGCTCGGCGGCGTGGAAGCCGGCTGGACGGGCTACCCGCCTCTTTCGGCCAATCCCTCCATTGTCGGCCCTCAAATGTTCTTCCTCGGCGTGTTCGTGGCCGGCTGGTCCTCCATTCTCGGCGCGCTCAACCTGATCGCCACTGTCGTCCGAATGCGCTCTAAAGGCATGACCACCTTCCGCGTGCCGATCTTCGTCTGGGCAGCCATCGCCACCTCCCTCATTTCGTTGACCGCCACCCAGTTGATCGGCCTCTCCTTCCAGATGGTCATGTTCCAGCGTCTCTTCGGCATGGGCTTCTTCGACCCGGCCAAGGGCGGCAACCCCATCCTGTTCCAGCACCTGTTCTGGTTCTACTCGCACCCCGCGGTCTACCTCTTCATCCTGCCCGGCCTCGGCGTCATTTCGGAACTGCTCCCGGTCTTCGTCCGCAAGCCGCTCTTTGGCTATAAGTGGGTCGCCATGTCCTCGCTCGGCATCGCGCTGGTGGGCTTTCTCGTCTGGGCGCACCACATGTTCACGTCGGGTATGAACGAATACCTGCGCGTCCCCTTCATGTACAGCACCCTGCTGGTGGCCGTCCCGACCGGCGTGAAGTTCTTCTCGTGGGTCGCGACGCTTTGGAAGGGCAAGGTCGACCATCCGATGTCAACAGCCTTCCTTTTTGTGGTTGGCTCGATCGTCGTCTTTTTGATGGGCGGATTGACCGGCCCCCCGAACGCCACCGTCTCGACCAACCTGCACCTGCACGACACGTACTGGATCGTCGGCCACTTCCACGACACGCTCTTCGGCGGATTCGTCTTCCCGTTCTTCGCCGCTCTCTATTACTGGTTCCCGAAGGCCACGGGCCGCCGCCTGGACGAGAAGCTGGGCCGCTGGCACTTCTGGCTGATCTTCCCCTCGTTCGTCATCCTCACGCTCGGCATGATGCGCATCGGCCTGCTGGGAATGCGCCGCCGCATCTTCGACTACGACCCCGCGCTGGGTTTCCAGACCTGGCACATCGTCCTGACCGTGGCGGCCTTCCTCATCGCCATTTCAGTGCTGATCTTCATCATCAACCTCGTCCAAAGCGTGAAGCGCGGCGAATCCGCGACCGGCAACCTGTGGAATTCGCGCTCGCCCGAGTGGCAGGTTCCCTCTCCGATGCCCGCGCACAATTATGAGACGCCCTTTGAAGTGGTGGGCGAACCGTACGATTACGGCCTGCCCGGCTCCAAATACGTGGAATTTGTGAAGAAGTAGGAAATGATCATGGAACACACAACCGACAAAAAATCCGCGCTCTCGCAGGGCGTCATCATTTTCATCTACCTCGCCATTTTGACCGCGTTGGAGTTCGGCATCGCGATCGCGCTTCCGAACGTCATCCTGTTGCTCCTGGTCGCGGTCATCAAAGCCGGGCTGGTAGCGTACTACTACATGCACATCTACAGGCTGGCGCGGGAGGACGCGGGCGAAGACCGCGATAGTTACGCGTACCGGCTTGCCACCAACCGTCTCGGCCTCTGGCTGTTCCTGTTGTCCGACTCGTTCGTGTTCGGCGGATTGCTCATCAGCCGCATCAACCTGCTGGGACTGGAGCGCCCCGCGCTGAACCAGTACCTCGGCCTGTTTGTGACCGCCGTCCTGCTGATCTCCTCGTTCTCCATGAACCGCGCCGAGACCAGCATCGAACATGGCGACAAGAAGAACTTCCTGTTCTGGCTGGGCGTCACCTTCGTCCTCGGCCTCGGATTCGTGGTCGGCGTGGTGGGCGGCGAGTGGCAGCTCGCCAAACTGGAGGGCGTGATCGCCAGCCGGGACGTGGTCGGCGGCATCTTCTACATGATGACGGGTATGCACGCCTTCCACGTGACGACCGGCCTGATCTTCATCTTCCTCGTCTGGCGCAATGGCCGCAGGGGCTACTTTACCCCTGAGAGACATTGGGGCGTGGAAGCGGCCGCCGTCTACTGGCACTTTGTGGACGTGGTATGGATCTTCTTCTACCCGGCTCTGTACCTCATCGGTACGGCCGTCAAGTAGGCAAGTTTCTGGTATAGTTGCGATAGAACGGGGCGGCCAAAGGGTCGCCCTGTTTTTTCGACATTATGGACAAAAAGCTTCTCTCCGTCGGCGTCTTTTCCTTCCTCGCCATCCTCCTCGCCGCGGCGGCCATTTACTGGTTTGGAAAGCCTCCCGGTTTCCGTGGCGCCTCGTACGCGGAACCGTTTCCCGTCGCGCCGCCCATCGAGTTGACGCGCGCCGACGGCAGCATGTTTCGTCTCAGCGACCAGCGCGGCAGGATCGTCCTGTTGTTCTTCGGCTACACCTCCTGCCCCGACGTCTGCCCCACCACGATGGCGGAGATGAAACAGGCGATGGACCGCCTCGGCAGTTCGGCGGACGCGGTCCGCGTGGTCTTCGTCTCCGTTGACCCCGACCGCGACACGCCCGAGCGGGTCCAGGAATACGTCTCCCGCTTCCGCTCGGACTTCATCGGCTTGACGGGTACAATGGAACAGTTGCGGCCCATCTGGGACGCGTACGGCGTCTTCCGCACGGTCGAGCAATCCACTTCGGCCATGGGCTACATCGTGAACCATACCGCCCGCATCACGCTCATCGACGCGGACGGCGACCTGCGCCTCTCGTATGGTTTTCAGACGCCCGTCGCGGATATTGTGCATGACATCAAGATTTTGTTGAAATGACGCGGCGCGGAATTTCATCACGGTCTGCGGATCGTCCCATGTCAAATCCCATTCTTAAACGTATCCTGATCTCCCTCCTCATCGGCCTGCTGGGCGGCGTCGCCGTCAGCGAGGTCACGTTCATCTTCCTCCGCGAGACGGCCCGCCCGCCCGAGACCATCGTCCTCGCCATCCCCGCGGGGACAGCGGACATGGTGGCGCGCGGCGAACAGCCTCCCACCATCCCACAGAACATGATCTTCGTGCTTGGCGATATGCTCGTGGTTAAAAACGAGGACGCGGTGTCGCACCAGATGGGACCTTTGTGGATTCCCGCCGGAGCCTCGGCGCGCTTGCAACTATCTGCCGAGGAGAGTTTGGCCTACGAGTGCAGTTTCCAGCCGACCAGGTACATCGGCCTCGACGTGCGGGAGCCGGTCACGATCTGGACGCGCGCGTACGGTATTTTCTACGCGGGACTCCCGCTGGGAATCCTGATCGCGGTCTACAGCCTCGTGATGCCCGTGAAGAAAGAAGAGGACGCGTCCCGGCGCGTCGAAAAGCAATGACCCTGGCTGTTCTCTTTTCCCGCAAATGGATTTTCGCCACGCTCCTCGCCCTCGTCGGCGCGGCGGCGTGCGCGCGTCTCGGCGTCTGGCAGTTGGACCGGCTCGAGCAGCGGCGCGCCTTCAACTCGCATTATCTTGCCGTGCGCGCCATGCCTCCGCTGGACTTGAACGCGGAAGCCGACGCCGACCTCGCCGCGCTGGAATACCGCGCCGTCGTCGTCCGCGGGACGTATGATTTTGCCAACCAGGTCGCGTTGCGGAACCAGTATTACAACCAGCGCTATGGCTATCACATGCTCACGCCTCTCCGTCTCGACGACGGCCGCGCCGTCCTCGTGGACCGCGGCTGGATCCCCGCGGAGGGGAACGACGCGCCGTCGGCGTGGACGCGCTACGATGGAGCCGCGCCCGCGCAGGTTCAGGGGATGATCCGCCTGGGCGAGACGAAGATTCCGCTGGGCGCGAATTCCGATCCCGCGCTCGCGCCCGGCCAGGCGCGTCTCGACTTCTGGAATTTCGTCAACCTCGAACGGCTGGCCGCGCAGGTCCCGTATCCGATCCTGCCCGTTTATATCCAGCCGAACCCCGACGCGGGCGCCGCCGAGCCGCCCATCCCGTACCAGCCCGAGATCGAGTTGACGGAGGGGCCGCACATGGGTTACGCGTTGCAGTGGTTCGCGTTCGCCGCGATCCTGCTGATCGGGTATCCGTTTTTTGTCCGCAAGCAGATGGCGGACGAGAAGCGGGGTTGACGCGCGGATTTTCTTCTTCAGATCTTTTCCATGAACCCCGCGCGAGCCGTGCCTAAAATGGAATTTCAAAACGCTCTCTTAAAGGATGTTTCTCGATGAATGTTTCGACAACGCGGAAGTTTTCGCTGGCTTCGCCGTTCACGCGGCTGACGCTGGCTGTGATCGCCGCGACCCTGCTGGTGACGGTCGGCGGACGGCTGACGACTTTGACCGGCGCGCTGGCGTTTTGCGCGGGCTGGCCGCTGTGCATGCCCACGCAGCCCGCCGGTTGGATCGCGCTGGCGCACCGGCTGACGGTGGGCGTCGCGAGCGGGTTGACGTTGTGGCTGTTCCTTCACGCCTGGCGGCATTACCGCGAGGAGCGCGTCCTGCTCCCGCTTGTCACCGTTGTGGCGACGCTGTATTTCGGCGAGGCGCTCATCGGCGCAGCGCAGTCTTCGGGCGGGCCGGTCTTGCATCTCGTCGTCCTGCACGGGCTGACGTCCGTCTCGCTGTGGATCGGGCTGGCGGCCCTCGCGCTGGTCTCGGCGGCGCGCGACCCGCTCCCGGCGGACTATCCGCGCGTCGCGTTCCGTCAACGCTTCATGGATTTCCTGATCCTGACCAAGCCGGTCGTCGTCCTGCTCCTTTTGGCGACGACCGTCACCGCGCTGGCCGCGGGCTGGGGAGGCTGGCCCCCGTTCGGCCTGACGTTTTGGACGTTGTTCGGCGGCGCGCTGGCCGCGGGCGGATCGGGCGCGCTGAACCAGTTCATTGACCGCGACCTCGACAAGAACATGCAGCGGACGGAGAAGCGTCCGCTCGCGGCGGGACGAATGTATCCCGCGGAGGGGCTGGCCTTTTCGCTGGCGTTGTGTCTGCTCAGTTATTACCTGCTCGCGGCGTTCGTCAACTTCACGGCCGCCATCCTCTCGCTGGCGGGGATCGTCTATTACGTTTTCATTTACAGCATCTGGCTGAAGAAGGCGACGGTGCAAAACATCGTCATCGGGGGCGGCGCGGGAGCGATCCCTCCGATGGTGGGATGGGCGGCCGCGACGGGACGGGTTGACCTCGTCTCGATCCTGCTCTTCGCCGTCGTCTTCTTCTGGACGCCTCCGCATTTCTGGGCGCTGGCCATCGTCCGCAGGCGGGACTACGCCCGCGCGGGCGTGCCGATGCTGCCCGTGGTCGCGGGCGAGGCGGAGACGCGCAAACAGATCTGGCTCTACACCTGGGCGCTGGTCGCGGCGACTTTGCTCCTTCCGCTCTTCCGCCTCGCGGGGACGATCTACCTCGTCTCCGCCGTTTTGCTCGGCTTGTGGATGATCTACGGCGCGTGGAGGGTGTGGAAGAAAGAGGGCAACAAGGTGGCGTGGACGATGTACCGCTGGACCAGCATGTACCTGCTGTTCCTGTTCGTCGCGTTTATGGTGGATCAGATGGCGTAGAGAGGGATATTCCGGCGAGATTGAAACTCTATTGCCTCGCCGCCGCGTCGATCGAACGAATTACCTGTAAAGAAAATATGAGGAAAATCGCTGGATAGGTTTCTAGAAAGATTCTGATCTCGAAAGGGACGCCGAATAAAAAATATGACAACAAAGTCGGTCCGCCGCTTGAAATTAGCGCATTTCGAAGAAATTTGTGCTCTGGAGGAATTCGAATGATTCCGATCCAGATGATTCCGACAATTGCGCCGAAAAGAAGACACGCTGATAAGGGAGATTGCAAGTAGGCGTGAAAATGTTCGCTCAAGTGAAATTCCGCCAGGCTGCCGGGATTGTTCCTGAATAATTCGATTGTGAACCATCGTATGACCGCGTAAATTCCAACTTGACTCGCAGTCAAATAGATGAATTTTTTTCGCTCTATGGTCCTGTATTGCAGGACAAAGAAAAGGACAAGGAAGAGCGACGTCTCTTTTGAACATGTAGCCAGAGTGAAGACGAATAAGTATTTGATGCAATCGTTCTTCGCAAGAAAGTAAAGCGCGAGGACAAACAAGAATAGAGTGGGAAAATCATAGACATGGCGTTGTTCGATCAAAAAAGGAATAAGACCCAATGGCGAGAGAAGGCTAAAGATGCGAATGTTTTTTGAGGAAATGAGAACTTTTCCAATTGCTGGAATGATCCATGTAAATCCAAGCAGGGAAACGTACATTACCAGCAGCGCGCTGTTGTATCGTGTAATTCCCAATACGACAGATAGAATCCGAATAATACCTGGAGCCAGGATTCGATAAACATATGGACGCGGAGCCGTTCCCTCAAGCATGGGATCCAACTGCGAGAAATGATTCTGCGAAGCCAACCAGATATAGTATCCGAATACAATTGTGGCAATTAACCACAGGGCAAACGCATAAAGGAAGCCTGATATTGAAAGGAATTTCTTTTTGTTCTCCGGTAAAACGGGGAAGACCTTCATTTTATTACCCGGTATATGGTTACGCCGTCGGCTTGATAGGCTGTTTCAAGTCCATCAAATGGAAGGAAGTCGTTTTGGGATAAACGACGCTCGTAGGGCCCGGCCAGGACCCATTGTACGTTCGAGTCTCTCAGCCAGTCGAGGTCCGCTTGCCCGCCGTAGAAGGATTTGACTTGTTCGAGTTTGGCTGGATAATGAAGCGTTTCCATGGGATGGCCGAGATAGACGCGTAGACCGGTCTCTTGCGCGGCCAGCAACCCGCTTGGGGCGGAAGACAGGACGAAGTCATTTGGGGCGGCGCGGTCATCGAGCCAGGCGAACGCGGCATCGAGCGAGGCTGGATAGAAGAATTCGGCGGGGCGGCCGCGCAGGAAGAGGCTGCGTCCGAGAACGAAGTAGACGCTGGAGACCGACGCAAGGAATATGAAGAGGATAACGAAGACGGCCCTTCTTCGGGCAAAAAAACGAAACCGCTGCGCGAAGAAGGCGGCTGTCACTCTTAAACCTTCCACAGACAACAGCGCGAGGGGAATCGTCACGCCGTGCAGAAAGCGTCTTTGGATGGCAAAGGGAGCATAGGCCAGCGCGAATCCCGCGAGGGTCCACGCGGCTGCGCCGAGCAGGGCGGCGTTTCTCTTTCGCAGCGCGGACGTCAACCCAATCGGTGAAAACAACCACAGCAGGCCAAAGCCCCAGGCGTAATAGAGCGGGGGCGGCGAGAGAGTCTCGTTCTGGCCGGTAAAGAGACTCCAGACCGGGTCGTTTGTCAACAGGTTGAAGTTGTAAAGCGCCAGGGGCAGTTGGGCCGCGACCAGCGCTCCCAACGCGGCGGCTTGCCCGATTCCGATTTTCCGATTTTGAATCCATTTCGTCAGCGTTGCGGCTGCGAAGGCGGCGTCCACGAGGACCAGGACGATGGGATTGACAAATTGAGCCAGACCCGCGATGACGGCGATCCCCGCAACGCGAAGCCATCCGCCTTTCTCAAGATAGTCGAGATAAAGCGCCAACATGAGACAAAGCGCCGCCGTGACAAACGCGAAGTGGGGAAAGAGCGCAACCCCAAAAAAAACATAGGCGTCAATCAACCAGAAGTCAATCGGCGTAATCGGGCCGGGCTCCCAGCCGAAGATAAGTTGCAGCCATCCCAGCCCGGAGCCGAAGACGGCAAGCAGAAATGCGGAGCGTCGCCACAAGGCATCTTTGAAGACGCGGCCCATCAGGGCGTACAAGGCAAGAAGGGCGGCGAGTCCGAACGTCCAGCGGGCGATCTCGAACAAACGCGCAGGGTCGAGACGGGGAATCCGATTGATCTCGCCCAGCGCGATATAAAATAAGCGCGTGTATGCGGGCTGGTGGGACTCGGTCGTAAAGCGGAACTGATACGCCCAATCGCCCTGCATTCCAGAGCGGATCATCGAACGGTGGACGGCATAATCCTGCGGGTCGAAGAAGACGCTCCGGTAGGCAAGTTCTTTGGTTTCAGAGGCGAATCCGACCCAGTTGGGAATGGAACTGAAAATCAGGATGAGGAGCGAAACGACGATCGTCCAGGTCTGGTCTGGTTTGTTCGGCATTGGCTGTCTTCCGTTCGCCTGTTACTGCGGCGGCGCGCATGGATCGCGCGCCTGGTCGGTGATTTCCGTAAAGTCGTATGGTACGTCGAAAAGCGAGAACCAGGTCCGGTCGTCCAGCATGGCGAAGTCTGTTCCGAAATAAGCGTTGAACGCCGCTCGAAATGAGTTGACCGGGGAAATGGACGGGTACAGGAGGCCGGTTCCTCCCTCCGGGAAGTAATAGGCGTTTAAGATGGAGGCGCGCTCCCACAGGCAGGTGTTAAGATTATCCCCGTTCAGCATGAAGAGAAGCCCCGGACCGTGGTCGCCTTGAATGATGATGACAGGCGGGGTCTCTGAGCTTTTCAAGATGGCGTCCACAAAGTCCAATACGCGCCGATTAAGATATTCCACCTGTCCGATGTAGCCTTGTTTGTACGCTTCCACGTTGGCAACGAACGACGCGCCGTCGCCGGTCACGTACGGATAATTGGGACGCAGCGGATTTCCTTCCGCGTCGAGGACGAAGGGCGGGTGGGGCGCGATGATGTGCGCGAAGACAAATTTCGGACCTGGGAGCTTGGGCGCAGCGGCAAGTTGATCGAACGCGCTGAGAATGAACTCGCGGTGGGCAGAGTAACCGGCCAGCGGAAAAATTTCCAGCAAGGCAGGGGTGATCTGGAGTTCAGGCTCATACAGCGCGTTTAGCGCGGTCGTGCTGTAGAACCACATCTCGAAAAGGGTCGGGCGGGTTCGGAAGGGGGTCAAAAATACATCCGCGTCGTAAAATCGCGTGAACGCGCTGCCGCTGTCCACAAGAACGAACGCGTAACCGGCCTCTTCCAACAGTCTGCGGGCGCGGTTATTGCCCGCCAGCTCGAACATCGGAATGCGGTTGACAGAATCCGCGCCTGCCAGGTCCGCCGTAAAGTTGACGTAGTCCATGTTCAGCGCCGAGGTTATGGAAAGCGAAGTCCTCAGGTAGTTGGCCTGACTCCGCTCTCCGATGAAGAAACCGCGCTCCGCGAGCGCGTTCAGGAACGGGGAATTATCGTACGCGTACAGCGCGTCGAGGACGTCTGCCCGGCCGTAGCCATCGAGAATGACGTAATAGATGTCGGGACGCGCGGTTGCGGAGAGTTTCGCGGCGGGATCGTCTCTGCCGATATAACTCGACCACGGCTGCGGGGCGTCGTCCGCGGCTTTGATCCAGAAAGAGGCGATGTTGAACAGCGGAAACAGCACGACGATGACGGATACCAGGTTGAGGTAATTGAGAAAAACCGCGCGGCGCGCGGCCGTCATATATTTGTCCCACACGGCGCGGCTGGACAGGAAAAGCAGCATCAACGTGGCGGCAATGAGAATCACGCGATGCGACGACTCGCTCAAACCCTTGAATAAATAGCCCTCAATGACGCGATAAGCCAGCTCGGAGGCGGAATAAAAGAAGACGATGAAGCAGGCCAGAAAGGCAGCCCGCTCGCGGTCTTTTAAAAGCAGCTTAAACAGCCCAAAGAAAAGGGCTGTGAACAGAAGCGAAAAGAAGATCGGTCTGACCGTCTCCATCGGCGGGATCTCCGTCAAGTTGCGGGAATACAATCCCAGAATGGGGTAGAGGGCAAAGAGGAAGGGGTAGAAAATAATTTTCTTTTTCACTGGCGCCTACTTTCTGATAAATTGATACAAACGGATGTTTTCCCATTCTTCCACATGGTCGAGTTTGAAGTCCGTTTCAAACCATTCAAGCTGCGGATGATCGACCGAGCCTTTTCTGACGTAGGCCTCGATGTGATGCTGGAAGACGACGAACCAGACGCGGCGCGCGCCGCCGACAGCGGCCTCCACGTCCGAGGCGGCGGTCACGCGGAGGACATCGCGCGTGCTGACCGCCAGCGTGTCGGTGTTGCTCCCCGGCGCGTCCACTACAAAAATCTGCGGCAGGGACGGATCGAAGTAGGCGGCCGGGAGCAGGGATAATTTGCTGGCGTGGACGACCGCGTCGCCCGGTCGGATTCGTTCACGCAGCGACGCGTCCAAGCCGCGGAACGGCGCGTAGGGAAAGCCGCGATACGCGACGTGCTGGTATAGTCCGATCGCCGCGCCGAGCGCCAGCATGACGGTCACGCTGTTGCGAAGTATGGGCGGCTGGGACGTTTCAAAGAGCGCCCACGCCAGCCAGATGCAGAAGATGATTCCGCCTGGAAGCAAGGCGCGCTCGATATAGACCGGCGTCCATTGCGAGACGAGGAAGAGCAGGAGCGGCGGCGCAAAAGCGAGATAAAACAGCCACAGGGCGTTTGGGTCGCGGTTGGAGCGGCGGAAGGTTTGAAGCGCGGCGATTGTCAACGCCGCCAGCGCGATGAAGAGCGCGGGGAACAGCCATCCATTCGGGAGCGGCAGGTTGGTCGCATAGACGAGCAGAAGCGTAAAAAATTTCCCCACGCCGGGACGGTCCACCCAATACGCCGTGGAGACTTTGGCGAATTGACCGGGCAGTTGAATCAGCCACGGGAGGTAGAGCGTCAACGCGCCGAGCCCGGCGATGGTCACGGCGCGCAGGGATTTCCAATCGCGGCGGAGCAGGGGGGTAGCGGCTAGCGGCAGGAGATAGAAGGCGGCCAGGTTATGTGTGTATTGCGCCAGCGCTGCGGAGACGGAAAAAAGAACCCACCATTTTAGTCCGCCGTCCTTCGCGCCGCGCGTGTAGGCGTACGTGGCGAGCATGAGCCACAACGCCAGGAAGGAATACATGCGAATCTCCTGCGAGTAATGCACAGGGAACGGCGCCAGCGCGACGAAGATGGATGCAGTGAACGCGAGCCTTTCATTGAACAATTCGCGTGCCAGCAGGTATGCCAATCCAACTGTCGCTACGCCAGCCAAAATGGACAGCGTCCTCGCCGCGGGCAGGGAGGAGCCGAAGATTTTCATCCACAGCCAGAGCAGGGTGTAATAGCCCAGCGGATGAATATCCGCCGTTCCCCCGGCGGTCGGCGCGAGCGTGCCGTAAAGCATCGCGGCAGGACCCTTTGCCGAAAACAGGATCGAGAAGGCCTCGTCATACCAGATCGGGCGCGAAAGAATCCCAAGCGCGCGCGTCAACACGGCAAGCGCCAGGATCAACGGGACGCGCAGTCGGCGGGGGATCGAACGATACATGCGCCTCATCTCATGCGTAGAATGACGGTTGTCGGGTCGGAGTACAAAGTCGTCCACTCCGCGCTTTGCGAGAGTCGCCGCGCCAGCGGCGCTTCCCGCGGCAGGACGACCCATGCGATCTCATATCTGGCGAGAATGTCTTCCCAGCCTCCGCTCGCTGTCCACGCAGTTTCGTACTCCCGCGTTAGCGCCTCGCCGTAGAAATCCGTCTGGCTGTCCAGAAAAACTTTCTGCCCGGGCCAGAGACGGTAAAGCAGATACCCGCCCCAATTGAACTCGTTGAACATCTTTCCCGGCTGCGGGTTTTCGGCCAGCCAATCCGCGGCCGCGACGGGAAAGACGCGCGCCTCGAAATGGGTCAACGATTCTTTCTGAACCTGATAACGGATTCCGAGAAAGACGGCGATCCCTGCTCCGACCAGGATCGGCCAGAGCGCGCCGCGCAAGAGGCTCTCCAACGCGGCGATATTCGATTCGATCCGCTTCCAGCGCGGGACGCGTCCCAGCAAGGCGCCGAGGCCCTCCGCAAGAATCGGCGCGGACGCGATGGCGAACAGGGGAATGTTGCGCGCCATTAATAGTCCCAGCAGGGCAAAACCGCCCAGCAGAAAAACATGACTGGCAGATTGAGCCTTGCGCGTAGCCAGGATGATGAATACGCTCAATCCGAGCAGCAAGACGAACGGCCGCGTCCCCGCGTTTGAAAAATCGGCTGGCATGGTTTCCACCGTTCGATTCAAGATATAGCGGCTGTTATTGTTCAGCACGGCCAGCCAGTTTCCCCATCCGCTGGGGGTGATGAAAGAGGCGCTTAGAGCCAGCGCGCCGATGGCGATCCATCGTTTGCCTGCCTGCCAATTGGATCTGCCGGACAATTTTTCCCAACCCCAGCCTGCCGTGTACGCCAGCCACGCCAACATCCCGAAGATGAACCCGCCGTGCGCGTTGGCCCAGACCAACATCAGCCCAGGGAATTGCCACAGGGCGACGCGTTCGCCGCGCTGGATTCGGTCCAGGCGTTCGAGCCAGAGCGCGAGGAAGAGGAACGTCGTCACATGCGGACGCGGCAGCCAGTGCAGGCTCGACGCGGCCGCGGCCAGGGCGACGATCGCCGCCGCCGCGAGCGGCATCCGACTCCGCCGCGCCGCGTCGTTGTACAGGACGGCGAATCCCGCCGCGATGATTCCCGCGCAGAGGAGAATCGTCCCGTCCAGCCCGAGCAGGGAGTTGGCCAAGGCGAAGAGTACCTGCGTCAGCCATTCGTAGGGCGGACGCGGTTCCCCGTTCCGCGTGAACGAGAGGATGTCAACAGTGGGGATGGAGCGCGTCTTGAGGATGTATCCGCCCAGCGCCAGGTGGCGGCCGAGGTCGCTGTCCAGGGACAACATGCGCGGTCCCAGCAACAGCGCGCCGAGGAAAATGGCAATGAAGAGGATATCGCGCAGGCGGGGGAGGAAAAATCTGGGCATAAAAAGAGACAGTCACTTGTAAGCGACTGTCTCATTGTATCGCAAGTTACTCGCCGAGGTAATCGCGCAGTTTTCGGCGTATGGTGGGATGGCGCAAACGGCTCAAGGCCTGCGCCTCGATCTGGCGGACGCGTTCGCGCGTCACGCCCATCTTGCGTCCCACTTCTTCAAGGGTGTAGGCCTGTCCGTCCAGCAGCCCGTAGCGGAGTTGGAGGATGCGGACTTCGCGCGGCGGCAATCCGTTCAGCACTTCGCCGAGGTGTTCCTTGAGCAGGTTGTAGGTGGCGGTGTCGTCGGGCGGAGGGGCTTCGTCGTCTTCGATGAAATCGCCCAGTACGGAATCTTCTTCGTCGTCGGTGGGCGTCTCGAGCGAGAGCGGGCGGCGCGCCACCTGGATCATGTTTTCCACTTTTTTGGGCGGCACTTCGAGGGCGTTGGCGAGTTCCTCCACCGAGGGTTCGCGCCCGAGGCGCTGCGTCAGTTGGTGCTGGACGCGCAGCAGTTTGTTGATCTGGTCGCCCATGTGGACGGGGACGCGGATGGTGCGTCCCTGGTCGGCGATGGCGCGCGTCACGGCCTGGCGGATCCACCAGGTGGCGTAGGTGGAGAATTTGTGGCCGCGGCGGTAGTCGAATTTCTTGGTGGCGCGGATCAGGCCGATGTTGCCTTC
>DKTP01000068.1 GCA_002473085.1 Anaerolineales bacterium UBA7227 | reverse complement strand
GTGCGTTCGGCCACGCGTTGTTCGAGGGTGGCGAACAGGGTTCTGAGTTGGAGCGTCATCGAGTTGAACGCGCCTGCCAGCACGCCGGTCTCGTCGTTGCTGCGCACATCCGCGGTCACATTCAAATTTCCCGCCGACACGGTCTGCGCGGCCTGGGTCAACGCCTGCATGGGGCGGACGATCTGTCCCGCGACGAACCAGAGGAAGATCAGGGCCAGCGCGATGAAGGCGAGGCTGATGACCACCTGGCGAACGGCGGCGCTTGTGGCGGGAGCCGTGATCTTGTCGAAGGGGATGCTGAAGCCCAACACCCAGCGCGTCCCCGCGTCGTCCACTTTGATCGGCGAAAAGATTTGGAGGTATTTGCCGTCCTGGCTCAGCCTTGAAAATGTATCGCCTAATTGGGATCGGATCTGATTGTAATCGTTGTAAATAAGATCAACCGATTGATTGGCTATCTCGGGGCGATTCCGAACCGCGACCAGCGTCCCGCTTTCGGTGAATAGCGCGACTTCGGCGCTGCCTTCGTATAGATCGATCCTATCCACCAGTTCCTGCATGACGCCGATGGGCGCGTCCACCCCGGCGATGCCGTAGAACTTCCCGTCCGAGACGATGGGGACGATGAACGACGCGATGGTCAGGTCTTGTCCCTGGATGCGGCGGACGATGGGCGCGATGGCGACCTCTTTCAGGGTACTGCGGGGGATGATGTACCAGTCTCCGACGCCCGGTATTTCATATTGGGTTAAAGCCTCCGTGTGGATGATTCCGTCGAGGTCTCTCACCCAGTAGGGAATGAAACGGCCGGTTTCGTCATGCGCCACCGCTCTCGCATACTGCCTGTCCGATCCGTCGAATTCGTTTGGCTCCCACAGGGTGTATGTGCCCAAAAAGGAGGGATTCTCCAGCAAAACTTTTCGGAGAATGGCGTTGGCCTCGTCCCGCGACAAGGCGATGGGGATGCTGGGGTCCTTGACCGCCTCCAGGGATTCCGCCAATGTGCGCGCCTTCACGAGAGGCGGGCTCAGAACGTCCATGACCTGGCTGGCTTGCACTTCCGAGAAAGCCAACGCTTCTTTGGTGGCATTGTCAATGGCCGCGTTCCGAAACGTAAAAACGGAATAGCCGATCAGAATAAAAGAGACCAAAGCCAGCCAAAGCCCTGCCCAGAAGGTGATTTTTGTCCGAATGGACGAGCGTTTGCCGGGATTGGCTTTGTCCACAGGGCCGGGATCTGATCGAGCAGGTTGAGTCGTCATCTCAGGAACTCCAGGTAAATGCGGAACTTTGCTTTCATCGAAGGATAAGCGGCCGTTTTTTCAGGGCAGGTCAATGGCGATCGTGCCGTTGACGATGCCTCGCACGGTCTTCTCGCCCAATGTCTTGATGTCGGCGGGCAGGGCGTAATCCGGGTTGTACTCCATGACGAGGCCGCCGTTGGCGAGCGTGATGGTGAAGGAATCTCCGCCGAGCCTGCCGGCCTGGATCTTGGCGACGATCTCCCTCAGCACGACTTCCCAGTGGTAAACCTGGTTTGCCACAACGATCCTGGGGGCCAGGGAGGTCTGGTTGGACTGTGTGCCGAACCAGAGGACGTTGTTTTCGCTGGCGTTGCCGATCGGCCCAACTACCATCTGGGCGGTGCCGGTCAGCGCGTCCGCGCCGTCCGAGATGTATCCGGCCGCGGTTTCAGAAGCCAGCACAACGTCGGAGAATGAACCGATATAGTTCACGTTCACCTGAATTTCGGGATCGGTCGCCGCGACGCCGGCTTTGAATCCGTCCACGTATAACTTGGCGTCGCCCACCTCCACCGGGCCGATCACCCCGATCTTTTTGCTGGCGGTCAGGCTGGCGGCCAGGACGCCGTTGACATATCCGCCCTGTTCAGATGCGGCCTCGTACGCGAACACATTGGGGAGGCCAAAGGTCTTGGAGTCGGTGCCCCAGGCGAAACTTGTTTGCGGGAACTCGGGCGCCACCTCTTTGACGGTGTCTCCATACTGCGAGCCGTGCGCGATGACCAGGTCGTAGCCTTGCGTCGCGTAGGTGCGGAGCGCGGCGGTCGCGTCGGTCAGCACATACATGCCTTGCGAATAGACGAAGGTCATTTTTGCCGCGCCGCCCATTTCTTCCTGGATTTGCATCAGCGCTTCGTAAATGCCCTGGCTGAAGGCCATGTCGTTCACCGCGCTTGGCGTGATGAACGCGACGCGGAAGGGTTTGGCCTCGGGAGTGGGGGAAGGGACGGCGGGCGCGGGCGAGGCGGTTGGCGCGCCGCCGCATCCCGCAAGGATGAGGGTAAAAGCGGCGAAAAGGACGATTAACTTGCGCGACATATATTTCTCCTTGTAGCGGACCTCTCGTAAAAGTGAGCGCTTGGCGTAAGAGACGTTCTCCAACATTGGCTGGCTCAGGCAGGATGTCCGGTAGAAAAATTGCACGGTTTGGCTCCAGGCGCGGTCAACGCGTTGGACGGGGCGGCGCTGGCTCCTTGCAAAGCGGAATTCAATCCTGGCCGCCGTCGCCGCGTTCTTTCACGCCCAATTGGGCGATGGTGAGCGGCGCGCCGAGCGCGTGACCCAGTTCGCGGGCCGCGATCTGCAAGACGGATTCCACGCTGGTCGCGCTTTGGATCTTCTGGCTGATGAGGTTCAGCGCGCTTTCGCGTTCGGCCTGCTTTTGGGCGCGCTCGAACTGGCGGCGGTTTTCCAGCACGGTGGCGATCTGCGGCGCGAGCGAGGTGAAGAGGCGGGTCTCTTCCGAGGTGAATTTGTGCGGTTCTTCGGCTTCCAGGATCACCGCGCCGATCTGCCGGGCGCCGCTGTGCAGGGGAAGGATTGCCACCGCCCGCAGGTTCTGTCGTTGAACCAGCTGCATGGTGACCGCGTCCACGCGTTCGTCGGCGTGCGTATCGTCGAAGAAGACCGGCGTGGGACTGACGAACAGCGACATGGCGCGGATGACCTCGCGCGGGTAATGCGTCCCGACGGGGGTGATCTCGGTCCCCGTCCCGTTCCACCAGTTCGCGATGATGTCGAGGCTGTTGATCTGGTTGTCGGCGTCGTAATTGAAGATTGCCAGTACTGCCCGGTTGATTTCGGGGATGTCCAGCGCGGCGACGACGGCAGCGGTCAGTTCCTGTAGATCGCCGGCCTGCGATAGGTCGCGGCTGGCTTCGAACAGTTTTTCCGTCTGTGTCAGCGCGGACTGGGCGCGGTCGTATTGGCGCAGGTTTTCAATGTGGGCGCCCAACCGTTCCGCGACGGTGGCGACGAGCTCCAGCGAGGCGGCGTCCGCGGGATTTAATCCTTGCACGGCGAGGCTGCCAATGGCCTCCTCGCGGACTTTGATCGGCAGGGCGACCGCCGCCGGTTCGGGGGAAAGGTCGGCGGCGCTTTCATGCGGCCGGACCTCTTTCAGATCGTAAAGGAAGCCGAGGTCGTCCGCTTTTCTGCCTGCGGCATATTCCTGCCATCCTTCCCGGGTCAGCCGGCGGGAGGCCTGCTCCGCTTCGGCGCGATAACGCTCGGCGTTTTCCAGCAGGCGCAGGTTTTCGACTTGCCGCGCCACCTGGCGCGCGACGGCGTTGATGAGTTCTCTCGCCTGCGGATTTTTGGACTGCTCGTTCAGCTCGGCCGCCAGCGAACCGAGCGTCTCTCCGCCGACCGCGATGGGCGCGGACAGGGAACTGTCGCTCGGAAGCGGCTGCGCGGCCTCGGTCTCGGAGAGAGGCGTGATCCGGTTCTGTTCGTAGGCGAACCCGATCTGTTCGGGTTTGTGGATGGCGTCCAGGTAATCCTGCCATTGGGCGTGGACGAGGCGGGCGGCCTGCTTTTCCACTTCTGCGCGGGCCTGCTCGGCCTCTTCCAGAAGGTTCGCGTTCTGGACGGCAACTGCCAACTGTCCGGCCAGCGCTTCAAAAGCGGGCAGGATTTCCTGGTTGAGCGCGCCGGCCCGGTCGCTCTGCATGTCCAACACGCCCACTACCCGGTCGTTGATGATGAGCGGGACGGCCATTTCCGAGCGTGTGTCTGGCAGGAGCGCGTTGGGATGGAAGGATGGGCTGGCGGCGGTGTCCGAAATGACCACGGGGCGTTTTTCCACGGCCGCGCGCCCGTTGATGGACGCGGAGTTGATCGGGAGGCTGTGGCCGCGCGCGGTCAGTTCCGCGCCGACCGTCCCCGTCCCGGAGCGAAGCGTCAGCGTCGTCTGCGTCGGGTTGGCGAGGTAGACCTGCGCATAGTACAGGTTGAAGCGAGAGCGGATGATCTCCACGGCTTCTCGCAGCATGACGTCGAGGTCGCGCACTTGCGAGACGGAGCGTCCGACTTCGGCGGCCAGTTCCAGGTTGCGCGTGCGTTCGGCCACGCGTGTTTCGAGCGTACCGATGAACTCTCGCAGGCGGGAAGTCATGGTATCGAAGGCGTTTCCCAGTTTCCCCAATTCATCTTTACTTTTGAGATTGGTCGCGTGGGCGTAGTTTCCCTGCGTGATTTCCTGCGCGGAGCGCGTCAGCGCGTTGATTGGGCTGAGAATGTTGAAGAATACGATGAGGAAAAGCGCAATGAGCGTGGCCACCATGGCGGCGACGATGATGTTTGTAAACAGATTGGCTGTTTTCTTGATCTGTTTCTCCTCTGCGTTAAGGTATTGATCGTATTCTGTCACCGTCGTCCCGACTTTGCTTACGATGGCATCCAATTGATCCAGGCGGAGAACGTCCTCCTGGGTCAGCGCCTGCCCTGTCGCGGCGCGCGCTCGCAGATCCTGAAGTAACAGACTGATTGTGGACAGGGAGGTTTGAATATCGCGCAGGGAGGTTGCGATCTCGGTCCGTTTCTCGATTCGCAAGTTGGTATTGACTGCAGCTTGCATCAGGAACACGTCGTCAACCACCCGGGCGATGGCGTTGTTTTTGTCGGGCAGGTTCGATTGCGCGATTAATTTGCCCAACGCCAGCTTTTCGCTTGTGAACAGCATGACCTGTCCCAACCGCCGGCGGGCGGCGATATCTTCCAGTTGCCGCGCGTTGCGGGTGAAAACCCAAAAGGCGCCGGACAAGAGGGCGATGAGGGTCAACATTAATAAGCCGAGTTTTAATTTAAGAGACATGCATGCCTCGCTTTCATCTGGCGGAAACGATCATGGCGGCAGGATCAACCTTGCGATACTGGGCCGGAGTTATTTTTCAAGGATGGAGAAACCGGCGTTTTTGAACGCCTGTTTTCCTTCCGCGCCGGCAACGAATTCCACAAAGGCCGACGCGTCCTTTTCCGACGCGGTGTAGGATGGAATTGCAATCCACATCTCCAGAATTTCGGTAATGTCGGCGGGGATTTGGACGGCTTCCAGTTTCGGGTTGGATTTCGCGACGGAATCCCAAATGATGAGAGCATCCACTTCATTTTTTAACAGCAGCTCCGTCATTTCGCTTGGCGTGGCGGCCAGAGCAATGATGTTGGCTTCGATGGAGTCTTTCAGGGGCGATTTCCCGATGATCTTTTTCGCCAGGCTGCCCGCCGCTCCCAATTCGGGGGTGAGGATGGAAATGCGTACCCCATCCCTAGCCAGGTCGTCCCAGGATTTCACTGTTTTGTCGCCCTTCCGCACAATGATTGCGGGGGTTAGGGTCGCCAACGGTTGACTTTCGAGGATCAGGCCATTCTGTTTCATTCGCTCCACGTCTTGCAGGGTGGCGATGTAAATGTCGCCCTGTTGGATGGCGCGCATGGTTTCTTCCAGCGTTTTGGAGGCCGCAAAACTACAATTGACGGTGACGTTCGGATGTTGTTCTTCGTAGAGGCCTTTGATCTCCAGCACGGGTTTTTTCATTGAATCGCCCGCATAGACTTCAAGAATAACCGGTTGGGGGGCGCAGCCTGACAATACCATAGCCGCGAGAGACAGGATGATAAACAGTGCGAACAGCGTTTTTGACATGTTGCAATTTCCTTATTGGTTGATTGAAGCGAAATATTTGCTAGCCGATTAAGTCAATGATTCCTGGCTGGCCTGGATATTTGCCCGGACGCGCGAGGCTCCGAGCGCCTGTCCCAGCTCGCGGATGGCGGTTTGCAGGGTCTCTTCCACGCTGGCGGCGCGCTGGATCTTCTGGCCGATCAGGTTGACCATGGTTTCCAGTTCTGCCTGGGCGCGCGATTCTTCAAATGAGCGGATGTTTTTAAGGGAGATGGCTACCTGTCCAGCGATGGATTGCAGCAGCTCCACGTCTTCCTCGCCGAGCCCGTTGACCGCATTCTGCTGTACGTCCAACACGCCCAGCATTTGGTCGCCCAACGAGATCGGGACGGCCGCCTCCGACCTGGTTTCTGGGAGCAGGGGGTTGGGCAGCCAGCCTTCTGCCTGAGAGACATCCGGGACGAGGACCGGGATATTGGTCTGCGCGGCGCGCCCCACCAGGCCGAGTCCCATCTGGATCTTGTGGCCGCGCGCCAGCAGGGCGGCGCCCGCCTCGCCGGTTCCGCCCGCCATGATCAGATGTCCGCTTTCCTCATCCATGAAGTAGATGTGCGCGTGGTAGTAATTAAAGGCGGTTTTGACTTGTTCCACCACCTCCGTCGCCAGTTGACGCAGACTCGTCACCGCCATCAGGCGTCGGGTCACTTCGGCGGAGGTTTGCAGGGCTTTAGTACGGTCGGCCACGCGTTGTTCCAGGGTGGAGAAAACTTCCTGCAGTTGAGCCGCCATTTCATTGAAAGTTTTTGCCAGAATGCCGATCTCATCATCGGTTTCGACGAACGCGCGCGCTCCTAAATCGCCTGATGCGACCCGGCTGGAAGCGTTCGTCAGGTTTTCGACGGGACTTGTCAGCGCCCGAGCCGCGATGGAGGAGAGAAAGCCTACGGCCAGGATAACCGCCAAACTGACAAGCACGATTGTCCTTTCCGCCGCCTGGGGCGTCGTGAAATTCTGCAGCAGCCAGGTTGCAGTTGCGGCGACGGCCGAGACAGCCGCCAAAACGATGACCAAAAAGAGCATCAGCAACTTTGTGGAAAAGGGATATCGGGAAAATTGACGAACGACAATGACGCCAAAGCCGACAATTGCGGCGGCTGCAAGGATTGGAACCGCTGTGCCTTGTAACGCCGGAATCTGGGCTTGTAAATCGCCTCCCATCAACCCGATGAAGGCGGCGATTACCCCCGCGAGGCCGACGAGTAACAGGGCGCGATTCAGCCAGCGGCTTGGAAACGACTGTGTGGCAAAAATGATCGAGACCACCGGGATAAGAATCGCCATCAGCGTTCCCAATCCAGCGATCAACAGGGAGCCGATCCAGCCGCCGGCTATGATGGTCGCAATCATCACGCCCATTGCCTCGACGGTCTTACCGCGCTGACTTAATAGCATCCCTCCGCCGCTTGCCAGGGCAAGCATGAGGGTAAGCGCCACCAGGAACCAACCCTGCCACACTTGCGATTGATAAGCGATAAAAGCGTACACAGGCATCGAAAGGAGACTCACCAGCAAAAAGATCAGACTGGCGTAATAGGCATTGCGCGCCTGTGGGGTTCCTTCAAAAGCAAAAAAAGATCTGGGTCTCATGGGTTACTCCTTGCCGCCTCCAGGTATCCGCTGCTCGTGTCTTGAAGGGCGTCAAGCATGGCGTTCAGCGAGTCGGGGGTGACGTTTTTGTCTTCCTGTCCTTCGGTGAGGAAAATATCCCCCACCGCGTTGACGAATCCAGCCTCCAGGGTCCGCTTGCACAGGGTTAAGAAAACCTCGTACTTTACTTTGACAGGTTGAGGCAGGGATGCCAGGCTGTCCCGTAATAAAAATGCATATGTGCGGGCGATGTACAGCCAGTCCTCCTCTGTCGCATGCGAAAAGGCGGACATGAGGCTGCCCTGTAAGGCCGTATCGGTTATTCCAGAATAAAAAGTAAATCGTTCGAGAAAGCGGCGATCGGGTTGGTTGAATACATTAATGTTGAAGACTCCCCATTGTGGATACTGCGCGTTGTCAATATGACGGTCGCCCCAGTCGTCGAAGACGCGGATCGCGCTGTTGAATCTTTCCCGAACCAGTTTCATCAGGATGTCATCCTGGTAGACTTCCTGTAACGAGGGCAGGCTTTTATCGTGATTCCGATAAATGGAATAGATCAGCGTCAACGCGCTCATCAAACCGGAATCGACGATCGTTTTGCGGGCGACTTCGTCGGCATGTTCATCCCAAAACGACGGCGAGAGTCCAGCGATGAAGTATTCGCGGCTCAAATTGCGGACGCGCGCCTCATTGTCCAGTATATCCAGGTAAATCGCGCGCAGGATATGGGGCGTGTCTTCCGGGTGTTCGTATAGTTTGCGGACCATGCGCTCGATGTGTCTTAATCCCGCTCGGCGAAACGCTGCCGCGCCTGGGATATGATCCGAAGCGGCGGCCATCCCGCGCGTTTCAGCCGCCACGCGTTGCACCGCCGCGACCATGGCGTCATCGCCGCGATCCATGCTTTGATCGGCCCAATAGAGGACAGCGATTGCTACTGCCGCGTTTTGAAGCCGTTCCGTATCCTTCAGTTCGCCTGCCGAAATCGACGCGCAAAATGCGACGGACTTTGGGCCGACTTGATTCACAATTTCGTCCAAATCGTTTGGCGAAGCGTCGGGCAATCCTTCCTTCAGAGCCGCGCGAAACGACTCTTGAAAACCGCTGTAGATGCGATCTACCTGCGCAAGCATCTGGTCCGCCTTAATTTCAAGCGGATAGGAATCTCCGAAAATCGGATTGTTCCACATTAAGCGCAACAGGTGGGAAAGTTTTTGAGATCGTTTCATGGCATGACTGTTACTGTCGCATCGGCCAGAATTTGGATGTGGAGATAAATGGATTGCTCACGATGCGGCTTCCCTGGCATTTTTCTGGCGGGCGGTTCCCATTGTAGGCGTCAATGTCGCCGAAGTAGGCTTCATGCCCAACGCGTGTCCCAATTCCCGCACTGCAATTTGCATGGCAGATTCAATGGTGGCCGCGCCCTGAATCTTCTGGCTGATCGCGTTCAGCATACTTTCGCGCTCAGCCTGCCTTTGGGCGCGTTCGAACTGGCGGCGGTTTTCCAGCACGGTGGCGATCTGCGGCGCCAGCGAGGCGAACAGGCGGATTTCGTCCGAAGTGAAGTTGTGCGGATGTTCGCCTTCCAGCAGCAGGAGCGCATCCTGGCGCGACCGGACGAACAGCGGCAGCGCGACCACGCTGCGGTAGCGCAGTTTTCGGAAAATTTCTTTGG
The DNA here is from genome assembly GCA_002473085.1 of Anaerolineales bacterium UBA7227. Lineage (GTDB taxonomy): Bacteria > Chloroflexota > Anaerolineae > Anaerolineales > Villigracilaceae > Denitrolinea > Denitrolinea symbiosum. Next base: position 12,326 of record DKTP01000068.1, on the reverse strand, counting down.
CGGTCTCGTCAATCCGCTCATCGTTCAACATGTCGTCGAAGAAGAGCGGTTCTTTGCTTGTGAACAGGGAGACGGATTTGAGCGCCTCTTCGGAATAATGCGTTCCAATGGGCGTGGCTGGCAATTCGGCGTTGTTCGACCAGTTGGCGGCGATGGTCATGCCTTTCAGGGCGCCGTTGGGATCGTAATCCAGGAGGCCCAGGATGGCCCGGTCTATGGCTGGGATGTCCATCGCTTCGACGGCGGCGCGCGTCAATTCCTGCATGTCCGCCGATTGCGCCAACTCGCGGCTGGCCTCGAACAGTTTCTCGGTCTGGGCCAGGGCGGACTGGGTCTGGTCGTGTTGGCGCGCGTTTTGTATGGCGATGGCGATCTGCGCCGCCAGCGTGGTTTGCACGTCAACGTCCGCCTCGGTGAAGCGTCCGACCTGGTCGGATTGCACGTCGAAGACGCCGATCGCCTGTTCGCCGACGATCATCGGCGCGGCCAGTTCGGAGCGGGTATTTGGCAGCAGGGGGTTGGGGAGGAAGTCCGGCGCGGCGGTCACGTCGTTGACGGTGACGCCTTTTCGTTCGCGGGCGGCGCGGGCTACCAGCGACCGCTCGCGGTTGAGCGGGATCGAGTGTCCCTCGGCGACCATGCGCCGTCCCGGCTCGCCTGCGCCCGCGGCCAGCGTGAGATTTTCGCCGGTTTCGTCGAGCAGGTAGATGTGGGCGTGGTAGAAGTCGAAGCGCTCTTTGGTGAGGTCCACCACCTCTTGCAGCAGCCTGTCCGTTTCCAGGATCGTGGAAGCCGAAGCGCCGACTTCCGCCACCGTGGAAAGCGCCTTCGTGCGTTCGGCCACGCGTTGTTCGAGCGAGCCGATCAGATCGCGTAGTTGCGCGGCCATCGAATTCACGGTCTGGCCCAGAACGCCGACCTCATCCTTCGATTCGATGCGCGCCTGCGCGTCCAGGTTGCCTTTGGCAATCTCTTCGGCGGTGTCGCGCAGTTGGGATAACGGACGTAGAAACATCTGGCCGAGGATCTGGCTTACGACTGCGGCCGTGAGCAAAATCCCGATGAAGAGCAGGATAACCGTCTTGCTGGTCTGCTCCATGTCCCTTTCAGAACGCGCGCGGGATTCGAGATAGGCGGTTTCCAACTCGGATGTGGGCGCGATCAGCCCGATGCTGTATCCAACGCTTTCCAGCGGGAAGTAGGAGATGTAATATTCCGTTTCGCCCATGTTCACTTTCGTCAACCCTGCTTCCCCGCGGACCATTTTATCCGTGACCGTTTGCAGGTCCGCGGGACCGAGTCCCAGCACGGTCTGTTTGGGCGATTCGTTGAACGGCACATTTTCCGGCTGGAGTCCGAAGAAGGCATATCCCGCGTCGGTCATGCTGAGGATGTGTCCTTCGGGATCGATTAGGAAGGCAAAGCCGCTTTGTCCCGCCTGAACGCCTGAGATTTGGTCGGCGACGCGCGCCAATTGGATGTCGGCTCCCATCACGCCGCGGAATTTGCCGCTCTGGTCGTACACCGGGATGGAGTTGGTCACCATCAGTCCGAGGCCGGCGGGATCCTGGTAGGGCGGCGTCCAGACCGGTTTTCGGTCCGGGTTGTTCTTCGGCGCGGCGAGCGCGTAGAATACGCTGTCTTGCGCGTTAAAATCTGGAGGGAGGGCGGCGGCCAGATCAATATTCGGATAGTACAGGGTCGGGCCATTCGCGCTGATGAAATAGGTCGCTACGATGTTGGGGTTGGATTTCAAAACGGACGGCGCGATGAAATCCAGATAAACGGAGACATTCAGTTCTTCGAGCGCGGCTTCAGTGAGGCGGGTGGAGGCCGGCGAGAATACCGAGCCGGGGTCTTTGGCCGAGTTGCTGTATTGTCCGCCCGCCAGCCTGGCAAGGGAATTGGCGTCCCAATACGAGCCTGTCCCTAATAAATTGGTCCGCTCGAACAGGGATTCCCGATAATCTACCAATGATTGCAGGGTCGTTTCGATCTCGGCGAAAGCCTCGCTGGCCTTGCCCGCCTCCCTTTCGGCGGCGGCGTTCAATTGAAGTTCCGCCTGCTCCTGAATGGCGGATTGTAGTTCGCCGGTCAGGGCCGCTACCGTTCGGTTCGAGTTTTGGTACATGAAAAAACTAAAGACGCCCAGCGCTCCGCCGGCGATCACGAACGCGCTCAATAGAAACTTCGTGCGCAGGGAATAATTGCGGAAATTGCGGACAATCACCACCCCGTAGATCAGGGCAAAAACGCCGATGATGCCCGGAGCGAAAACGCGCACGGCTTCCGGTTGGGGCAGGCGGTAAGGAGGCAGGTATAAGTCGAGCAGGATGCACGCGATGACGCCCGCCGCGCCGACGATCATGGCGCGCTGCGCCGATTTTGCGTCCAATGTTTGCCCGACGGCGATCGCGATCAGGATTCCCAATCCCACGCCGAGCATCAGTCCCGTTCCCTCGATCAGCATGACAAGCACAAGGAAGGTAAGCGTTAATCCCCAAATGAGCATCCATACGGCGGTTGTCGTCCGTCCGCGCCGCGCCTGGAAGTAGGCAATGAGGGCTATCGCCGAGAGCGCTACCATGCCCGCGCCCCAGCCATACAGCTGCCAGTCTCCGGAGCGCCAGCCCAGGAAGAAGTAGAACGAGGCGGCGATGGCGGTGGCGATGGAGCCTCCCAGCGCAAGACGCAAGGTGTTGCGCGCTTCGGGCGTTTCCGGTATGGAAGGAATGAATTGCTTTTTCATGCGGACCTCTTGGTGGATGCGGCGGTCGGTCTTCGTTTCAGGCGCGTTCGGCGCGTTGAGCGGAGCGCCACTGTTCGTTTTCGATGGCTACGGAAACCTGGTTGGCGATGGCTTGCAGGATGGGGGAATGTTCCGGTTTGAAATGGGCGATGGCGGGGTGGAAAAGCAGGATCGCCCCGAAGGATCTGTTGTGACGGTCGCGCAGGGGGACGTAAAGCGTCGAACGGACGTCGCGCCCCACGCGGGTTTGCCAGGCTTCGTCTTCCTGCGCGTTGTCAATACACTCGCCGTTCGAGCGGTTGTCCTTTTCCAGAAAATCCTTGAACTGCGCGAGGTCCAGGCGTTCCGCGGAGGCGGGGAAGACGCGCTGCGAATTGTTTTGAAAATCCAGGAAGTAACCCGCCCCGGCGCCCAGTCTCTGGACGACCAGGCTGAGGACGTTGTCGAGATGCGTTTCGATGGGGCCGGGCGCGGTCAAAATGCCAGTGGCTTCGAGCAACATGCTCAATTCGCGGTTCTGGCGCAGGAGGTGGTCGCTGGATTCCTTTACGCGCAGTTTGGTGCGGATGCGCGCCATCAGTTCGCGGCGGTCGAACGGCTTGGTGACGTAGTCGTCCGCGCCGAGGTGGAATCCCGCCTGGACGTCCGAGGGATCGATGCGGGCCGCGGTCAGGATGATGACCGGGATGTGCCGCAAGTCCGCGTCGGCGCGCATTTCTTCGAGGACGGCGAAACCGTCCTTCTTGGGCATGTTCACGTCGAGCAACACCAGGTCGGGATGACTCCGGCGGGCCTGCTCCAGGGCTTCCACCCCGTCGGCCGCGGCGATATATTCATAGCCCTCGTTTTCGAGATAGCGCGAGAGCAGCGTCACATTGTCGGGACGGTCGTCGGCCACAAGGATCCTGTGCGGCCGGCCGGCGGCTTGCTGCGCCGCGGCCGGCCGGGAACGATTCCATTCGCCCAGCAGGTTTTCCACGATCTGACAGATGCGTTCGGGACGCACCGGCTTGAGGAGAATCTCGTCCACTTTTGCGCGGCGGGCGGTTTCCTTCAACCCCGGCACGTCGTAGGCGGTGATCAGAATCACGTGCGCCGGCCGCCCGCCCGGATGGTTTTGCAGTTTCTCCGCCAACTCCAGGCCGTTCATCTCAGGCATGATCATGTCGGTGATGAGCAGGTCGGCGGCGAAATCGTCCGCCACTTTAAGCGCCTCGCGCCCGCTGGTGGCAGAACGCGCCTCCACCTGTTTGCCTAATTGAGCGACGGCTCTCGCCAGCATAGTGGCGGTGTTGGGATGGTCGTCCACGATGAGGACGCGCATTGGATGGACGCCGGATTCAGGGCTTGCAGGTTTCATGCGCCCATTTTCCCTCAAAGTCCCCCGGTGGTCAGATTGTCATGGGAAGAGAAAAGTTGGCAAAAGTTGGCGGGGCAAAGGTCAGTCGGCGACGAGCCGATAGCCGAAGCCGCGCACATTGATAATGAAGGACGGGTCTTGCGGGTCGGGTTCAATGGCCTGGCGGATATGGTGGATGTGCCACTTCACCAGTTCCTGCGCCTCGCGCATCTCGGCCTGGTAGCCCTGCGCCTCGGCGACGAGCGTCTGGTAATCCACCACGCTGGGAGCGTGACGCGTCAACACGAGGAGATAGTCGAACGCGGTGGGAGGAAGGCTGACGACGCGCCCGGCGACGGTGACGCGTCGGGCATGGAGGTCCAGCCTGACGGTCCCGCGCGAGACGAACCGCTCGGCGGTCTCTCCTCGCTCGGGCGGGACGCGCGTTTCCTCGTCCTTTTCCAGGCCTTCGAGCTCCGCCTGCAACGCCTGGATCTGCGCCTGGAGTTCGCGGCGGCGGCGTTCTTTTTCGCGCTGGGCAAGGATGTCCTGCGTCCGCTCGATCATGACCTGGGGCTGGAGCGGTTTGAGGAGATAGTCGGTGGCGCCGAGCCGCAGCGCCTCGACCGCCGAGTTGACGTCGGGCTGGGCGGTGAAGAGGATGACCGGCAGGTCGGGACGGGCCGCGTGGATGCGTTTGAGGGCTTCCAGTCCGGGCATGCCCGGCATGCGCAGGTCCATGTAGACGATGTCGAAGTCGCCGCCCGCCACCAGTTCCAGCCCCTGTTCGCCGCTTTCCGCGCTGGTCACTTCGTGGCCGGCGCGTTGCAGGATGCGCGTCAGGGTTTGGCGCAGGCTGGCTTCGTCGTCAATGATGAGCACGCGCCCAGACAGGTTCATGCTTCCTCCTCGTTGTGGATGGGGAGCCAGAGGGTGAAGGCCGCGCCGCCTTCCGGCCGGTTCTCGGCGGCGATGCGTCCGTTGTGCCGCTGGACGATGTCGTAGGTGATGGTGAGGCCGAGGCCGGTGCCGCCATCCTTGTCGGTGACGAAGGCGTCGAAGATGCGCGGCAGGATCTCCGGCCGGATGCCGGGGCCGGTGTCGGCGACGGTCAGCGCGACTTCGCCGTCGCCGCCGCGCCGGGTGGCGACGGTGAGTCTCCCGCCGCCCGGCATCGCTTCGACCGCGTTCATGACGAGGTTGAGCGTCACTTGTTTAAGTTGGTCTGGCAGGCCGCGGGCCGGGGGCAGCGACGGGTCGGGGTGGAACTCGAAGGCGATCTCGAGACGCCGCAAGTGGGCGGCGACCAGGGTGTGGACGTTTTCCACCAGCGCGTTGATCTGGACCGGGCGGAAGTCTGCCGCGTGCAGGGGGCGGTAGGAACTGTGCAGGCGTTCTATCAGGGAGGCCATGCGTTCGGCCTCCGAGAGGATGGTGTCCAGGTCCTGTTTTCCCTGCTCGGATATGCCCTGTTCCTCCTTGAGGAGAAACAGCGCGTTCTGGATGGCCTGGAGCGGGTTGTTCAATTCGTGTGAGACGGAGGCCAGCAGCCGTCCCACCAGCGCGAGGCGCTCGCTTTGGAGCAGTTGCGAGCGGATGGCTTTTTCCTGCTGGAGGGAGGCCTGGAGATCCGAGTAGAGCGAGGCTTTTTGCAACGCGACCGCCAGTTGTTCGGCGATGGCGCCGACGAGTTGCAGGTCGCGCCCGGTTAGCCGGCGCGGCGGAGATTGCTCGATGTCCAGTACGCCCAGCGCCCGATCGTTGACTTTGATGGGCATGGCCAGTTCGGATTGCGTGTGCGGCAAGAGCGGGTGTGGATGGTAAAAGAGGACTTTATCCACATCGTTGGTCAGGAAAGGTTCGCCGGTGAGCGCCGCGTGTCCCACGATGCCGGTCCCGGCGGGAAGCCGCGCTTTTGCAAGCATTTCTCCCTGGTCTGTGCGGTCGTGATGCACGATGAGCTCGTCTGTGACGGGGTCTATGATGAAAATGCCGACATAATAATAGTCAAAATTCTCGTGCAGGAGGGCGACCACTTCCTCCATCAACTCATCGGGGTTCAACGAAGCGGACAGTTCCCGCGCGATGCGATACAGCGCGTTGGTTTCCTTCAATCCCTGCTGGGTCTCTTCCCAGAGACGGGCGTTTTCGATGGCGATGGAGGCCTGCGCGCCCAGCGCCGAAAGCAATTGGATTTCTTCCGCCGAGAACGCGTCGGCCTGGCGGCTTTGCACGCTGATGGCGCCGAGCCTTTTTTCCCCGCTTGGGACGGGCGCCACCGCCAGGGATTGGAAACGCGGCCGGGTGTTTTGACGCAGGAAGCGCGGGTCGGCGTCCACGTTGGCGATGTTGATCGGTTCGCCCGAGGCGATTACCTGCCCGGCCACGCCCTCGCCGAGATGCATGTTGACCGTTCTGATTTCGGAGGCTTCGAACCCGGAGACCGCGCGCGCGATCAATGTCTGATTCTCCTCGTCCAGCAGGTGGATGACGGCCTGCTCGGTCCCCGCGATCAATTCCCGCGCCGAGTCCACGATCAACTGCAAAACGTGGTCGAGACTCACGCGTTCCCTCTCGCTCAAGGCGCGCCCGATGTCTGCCAGGGCGCGCGCCTCGCGCAGACGCCGCTGGAGTTCTCTCTCGGTGCGGGCGCGGTCTTCCTGGACGAGGCGCAGGTAGCCGGTCATCAGCCCCGACCAAAGGATCAACGCTATACCGGGCCAAAGCGCGCCCAGGAGCAGATTCCCGGTGACCCGATACAGGATCAGGCTGCCAGCGGCGCTCAGGCCCAGTCCCGCGGCGCCCCCGCCCCAGACGCCGAAATACCATCCCGCCAGCGCCGCTGGAAAAATCCCCAGCGCCGCGCTCGTCGTCCCGAGCGTCCGATACAGGCTGGGGAGCGCCGCGAGATATAAAACAGACAACCCCAGGACAGGGACCCATTTTGCGTATAAGGGGACCGGTCTGGCCTGGGGCTGTGTCATCTCATCATCCTTTTTCGCGTCTCGCAGACTTCGAGCGGATCCCGTCTATTTGGCGTAGTCCACCGCCCGCGTCTCGCGGATCACCGAGACTTTGATCTGACCGGGATACTGCATGGTCTCTTCGATCTTCTTGGCGACGTCGCGCGCCAGCCGCGCCGAGTCGAGGTCGTCGATCTCCTCCGGGCGGACGATGATGCGCACTTCGCGTCCCGCCTGGATTGCGAAACTCTGCTGCACGCCCTTGAACGAACTGGCGAGGTCTTCGAGGGTCTTGATGCGTTTGATGTAGGCTTCCAGGTCTTCGCGGCGCGCCCCGGGCCGCGCCCCAGAGATGGCGTCTGCCGCCTCGGCGATGACGGCCTCGATGGTCTCCTGTTCCACTTCGTGGTGGTGCGAGGCGATGGCGTTGACCACCTTGTGGTTCACGTTATAGCGCTTGCAAAACTCCGCGCCCAGCCCGGCGTGCGTGCCTTCCTGGTTGTGATCCATGGCCTTGCCGATGTCGTGCAGGAAGCCGCCCTGCTTGGAAATTTCCACGTCCGCGCCCAACTCGGCCGCCAGGATGCCCGCCAGTTTGGCTACCTCCACCGCGTGGGCGAGCTGGTTCTGCCCGTAGGATGTGCGGAATTTCAACCGCCCCATCATGCGCAGCACTTCGGGATGCAGCCCCGCGATGTTGGCGTCGTAGGCGGCCTGCTCGCCCGCCTCGTTGATGATCTTGTCCACGGCCCTGGTCTCGTCTTCGATGATCTTCTCGATGTGGGTGGGGTGGATGCGCCCGTCCACCGTCAGGCGGACGAGGGCGCGGCGGGCGATCTCGCGGCGCACCGAGTCGAAGCACGAGATGGTGACCGACTCGGGCGTATCGTCCACGATCACGTCCACGCCCGCGGCCTGCTCGAAGGCTTTGATGTTGCGCCCGTTGCGGCCCACGATGCGTCCCTTCATCTCCTCGTTCGGCAGGGTGACGCGCGAACTGGTGACCTCGGCCACGTGGTCCGACGCGACGCGCTGGATGGCGTCGGCGATCAACTTGCGGGCGCGTTTCTCGCCTTCCTCGCGCGCCTCCGCTTCGATCTGGCGGTAGATGCGCGCCATGTCGGCGCGGGCTTCCTTCTCCACCGCCGCGAACAGGTCCTTGCGGGCGTCCTCCTGCGACAGATTCGAGATGTGTTCGAGTTTTACCACTTCCTGCTCGTAGAGTTTGTCGATCTCGTTGGCGCGGCGGTCAACGGAGGATTGTCGTTTGTTCAGGTTTTGCTCGCGCTGTTCGAGTTTGTCGGCGCGGTTTTCCAGTTCGGTGCGGCGCTTGTCGAGACGTTCGGCCTCGCGGCTGTTTTCGACGCGGCGCTCCTTGATGTCCTGTTCGGCGGCCTGCAAAACCCTGGCCGCGTTTTCACGCGCCTGGGTTTCGATCAGGCGCGCTTGTTCGCTCGCGCCTTTCAGGATGTTGGCGGCCTTTTCCTGCTGGTCGCGCATGGCTTTTTCCACCTGGTAGCGATGGAACAAATATCCCGCCGCCGCGCCCAGGGCAATTCCAAAAACGATCAATATCAGCCAAAAGATTGGGTTCATGGGAATTCCTCATTGTCAAAGTTGGTGTCTTGCCCGCCATCGCGCTCGAGCCAGAGGCGTTTTACCGTCGGCGCGATGACCTCGTAATCGAATCCTCGCCGGGCGAGGAATCCGCTCAATTTTTTTCGGAACTCGAGCCACTCCAGACCTTCGAGGCGGCGGGCCCGTTTCTGCGCGGCCGCGTAGGCCAGGGTTGTCTCGTCTGTGGTCTCGGTCGCGGACTGTATGGCGGCCTCGTCCACTCCCTTTCGGCGCAGTTCGATCGCCAGCGCGCGGCGGCTGCGCGGACGGAACTCGGAGCGGTTCGCCACCCAGTCCCGCGCGAACTGGCCGTCGTTCAGCAGGCGTTCCTCGCGCAGGCGTTCCACCGTCCGCTCGATGACCGCGGGCGGGACCTCGTGCTTTTCGAGGTTCCTGCGGACTTCCGCCTCGGAGCGGGCGCGGTAACCCAGGAAGAGCATGGCCTGTTGGTAGGCCTTTTCCTGCGCGTCCTCCGCCTGGAGTTGGGCGATTTTTGCCTCGTCCAGCGCCTGGCCGGTCTTCAGCCATGCGGCGGTGATTTTTGCCAGCCCGAAGGCGAATTCCCCGTCGAGGTAAACGTTTACCCGGTGGGGGTTGTTCTTCTGGGCTTCGATGGCGGTGATCCTCTTCATCCAATCTCCCGCGGGCGGGATTAAAAACACACAGCCGCAGGCCGCCTGGGGAGGCCTCGGCTGTGCAATCGGTCTGGGTTGGCTACAACGGCTCGCCGCCCCGCGCGAGACGGAACGGAGAGTCATACGCTAAACCGGATGACGGTTCAAATCAACAATCACCAAAATCCTGTCAGTCAGTTCGGTTTTCGTCGCAATTTGTCCCAATTGCAGGGCAAAAGTCGTAGTTCCGTACAATTTGCAAGCCGGGCCGAGGAATCGGCAGCCAATGGGTCAGGCGTGTTCTTGCAGCGTGCCTGAATTATACTTGATAAAACGCCCGGCCGACAATGTCCCATTAAAATTACCCGAAATATGTGACAAAATGAACTAAAAAAAATTGATGGATTGTGCGATAATAGCATGTGCATATTCCCATCCCTGTTTCAGACAACTGGAGGTCCCATGGCAAAGATTACGCGTGAAGACGCGCTTGAGTATCACCGACTTAAAGGAAAACCCGGCAAGATCGCAATCCTTCCGACCAAGCCTATGGATACCCAACGCGACCTGAGTCTGGCTTATTCGCCCGGCGTGGCCGACGCGGTTTTAGAGGTGGAAAAGAATCCGCAGGATGCCTACGAATACACTTCAAAAGGAAACCTGGTGGCCGTCGTTTCCAACGGGACGGCCATCCTCGGTCTCGGCGACCGCGGCGCTTTGGCGAGCAAACCCGTGATGGAAGGCAAGGGCGTGCTGTTCAAGAAATTCGCGGACGTGGACGTGTTCGACATCGAAGTCAACTCGCACGATCCCGACGAGATCATCAAGGTCGTCGCGGCCATCTCCCCGACTTTTGGCGGGATCAACCTCGAAGACATCAAAGCCCCCGAATGTTTCTACATCGAGGAAGAACTCAAGAAGATGCTCGACATCCCCGTCTTCCACGACGACCAGCACGGGACGGCCATCATCTCCTCGGCAGGGCTGGCGGGCGCGCTGGAGATCATCGGCAAGAAACACGCGGACATCCGCCTCGTGATTTCGGGAGCCGGCGCGTCGGCCATTTCCTGCGCGGAACTCGCCATCCGCTGGGGCGTGAAGCGGGAAAACATCATGCTTGTGGACACCAAAGGCGTGGTGTACAAGGGCCGCAAGGAGGGCATGAACAAGTACAAAGAACGCCTCGCCGTGGACGACAAAGGCCATCGGACGCTGGCGGACGCCGTGAAGGATGCCGACGTGTTCTACGGCCTCTCTGTGGCGAATATCCTGACGCCGGAGATGGTCAAATCCATGGCCAAGGACCCGATCATCTTCGCTATGGCGAACCCGGACCCGGAGATCCGTCCCGAATTGGCGCAGGAAGCCCGCCCGGACGTGATCATTGCCACTGGCCGCTCCGACTACCCCAACCAGGTCAACAACGTGCTGGGGTTCCCGTTCATCTTCCGCGGCGCGCTGGACGTCCGCGCCCGGTCCATCAACGACGAGATGAAGTTCGCCGCCTCCCAGGCGCTCGCCGCGCTGACCAAGGAGGACGTGCCAGATTCCGTCCTGCGGGCCTATGGCGTGAACAGCCTGAAATTCGGACGCGAGTACATCATCCCCAAGCCGCTCGACCCGCGCGTCCTCCTTTGGGAAGCGCCTGCCGTCGCCGAGACGGCCATGAAGACGGGCGTGGCGCGTAAGCCGATCGACATCAACGAATATCGCCAGCAATTGACGTTCCGCCAGGGCAGGGGCGAGCAGATGCGTTACTTCTTTCAAAACAAGGCGCGCGCCAGCGGCGGGACGAAACGCGTCGTGTTCGCGGAGGGCGAGGAGCCGAAAGTCATCCGCGCCGCGTACCGCTTGAAAGAGGAAGGGATTGCCGCTCCCATTCTGATCGGCCGACCCGAAGTCGTCCAGGAACGCGTCGCCGAACTCGGCCTGCACTGCTGCCCTGAGGTGGTGGACCCCTTCAACTTTACGCGCATTGACGAATACGCCCGGGCCTATCACAATCTCCGCGCCCGCAAGGGCGTGTCCCTGGCGATTGCCCGCAACCGCATCCGCCAGGCCAATATATTTGGCCCGATGATGGTGAAAATGGGCGACGCGGACGCGTTCGTCTCGGGACTCACCTATGAATATCCCGACGTCATCCGCCCCGCGTTGCGCATTCACCACACGGCCGCGGGCGCGGCGCGCGCCGCCGGCGTGTACATCATGATCGTGGATGACCGCGTCTATCTCTTCACCGACGCCACCGTCAACATTGACCCGAGCGCGGAAGACCTTTCGGAGATCGCCTGCCTGGCCGCGGATTTCGCCAAGCAACTCGAGATCGAGCCGCGCGTGGCCTTTCTTTCGTTCTCCAACTTCGGCTCCACGCCGCATCCGCTTTCGGAGAAGGTGCGCAAGGCAGTGGACCTTACCAAGGCCCGCCGTCCTGACCTCGTGGTGGACGGCGAGATGCAGGCCGATACCGCCGTCATCCCTGAGATCGTGGAGGAGCGCTACCCGTTCAGCCAGGTCAGGGACGCGAACGTGCTGGTCTTCCCCTCGCTGGAATCGGCGAACATCGCCTACAAACTGCTGGCGCGCCTCGGCAACGCCAAAGCCATCGGGCCGATCCTGCTCGGGACGGGCGCGCCCGTCCATGTGTTGCAGACGGGCGACGACGTCAACGCCATCGTGCAGATCGCCTCGGTCGCCGTGATGGACGCGATGGGGCGGAACGGGAAGGAAAAGAAGGCTCCCGCGAAGAAGTGATCGGTGGTCAGTAATCAGTGATCAGTGACCAGTGATCAGTGGTCAGTACGCGAAGAACCTCGGAGATCTTGTCTCCGAGGTTCTTAATTATCAGTAAATCACGAAAATCATGCGTAACTTGCGCCCTTCGCGTAGCGCGCAAATCTAACGGTACGCCTGCCCTCCCACTCCGCTTCGCTTCGGGGACGATGTGGCGGGCGGCGCCAGGGGAGACCGCCACATATGCTTTCGTGAAGTACTGATTATACAAAGTCCAGCAAAATTCCTACAACCAATCTCCAATTACCAAT
>DKTP01000024.1 GCA_002473085.1 Anaerolineales bacterium UBA7227 | reverse complement strand
CGTCAACGCAGACGACCCGCCGGCCTGTCTCGAAGCCGCCCGGACCGCTTTCGCCTATCGCCAGACGTTCCAAAAAGATTTTGTGATCAACCTGATCGGCTATCGGCGGTACGGTCATAACGAAGGGGACGAACCGCGTTTTACGCAGCCGGTCATGTATCGCAAAATTGACGCGCATCCCACCGTCAGAAAAATCTGGGCGGACAAACTGGAGGCGGAAAAGGCGGCGGAGCCGGGCGAAGCCGGGCAGATCCTGCAAAGCTTCCTCAAAGACCTGCAACAGATCAGCGAAAAACTGGACGCCGAAAAGGAACTGGTCGAACCGCTTCCGCAGGTTCCCCCAAAGGGCGCGGCGCAAAAAGTAAAAACCGGCGTATCTCAAAAACGCCTCAGGGATTTAAATCAGGCGCTGCTTCAATTCCCGGCGGACTTCCGCCTGAATCCGAAGCTGGCGAAATTCATGGAAAAACGAAGAAGCCTGTTCGATGACGCCCAGGCCAGGGTGGACTGGGCGACAGCCGAGGAACTGGCGTTCGCCTCCATCCTGGAAGAGGGGATCGCGGTCCGCCTGACGGGACAAGACAGCGTGCGCGGGACGTTCAGCCAGCGTCACGCCGCCTTTTACGACGCGGAAACGGGCCAGCCGCGCATCCCCCTGCAAACGATCCCGCAGGCCCGGGCCGCGTTCGAAGCGCTGAACAGTCCGCTGAGCGAGGCGGGAGCGGTCGGCTTTGAAATCGGCTACAACCTTGCCGCGCCGGAGCGGCTCGTCGTCTGGGAGGCGCAATACGGCGACTTTGTCAATAACGCGCAGGGCATGATCGACGAGTTCCTGCTTTCGGGACGCGCCAAATGGGGCTTTGCCCCCTCCCTGGTTTTACTGCTGCCGCACGGGAATGAAGGCCAGGGGCCAGACCATTCGAGCGCGCGCATCGAACGCTTCCTCGGGTTGGCAGCCGAGACGAACGTCCGCATCGCGTATCCCTCCACGGCGGCGCAGTACTTCCATTTGCTGCGCCGCCAGGCGCTGGTCTTGAAGACGGACCCCCTGCCCCTGGTCGTCTTCACGCCGAAGGGATTGTTAAGGAGCCCGCTGTCGGCCTCTCCGGTGGAAGAATTAACTTCGGGAAAATGGTATCGCATCTTGGACGACCCGGACCTGCCCGGCGAAAAATCCGACGTCAGAAACGTCATTCTGTGCAGCGGACGCATTTACGCCGACCTGGCGGCGAGCGAACTGCGCCGGGAAAACAAGGACGACGCGCTTGTGCGCGTGGAGCAACTGTATCCATTTCCAGAAAAACAATTGAAAGCGCTGCTGGACGGGTATCCGAATCTGGAACGCTTGATCTGGGCGCAGGAGGAGCCGTTCAACATGGGAGCCTGGAAATATTTGCGACCGTTGCTCAGGGATTTGGCGGAAGGAAAACTGACGGTGCATTACGTGGGCAGACCCGAAAGCGCCAGCCCGGCCGAAGGTTCTTCGACGCTGTATCGGGCCAATCAACGCTCCCTGGTCGAGCAGGCCTTTATGTTCGAAAAGAAATCGCAGACATCCAGCGTTGTGAAAATGAGAGGTTGACATGACGGTAAACATTACTGTTCCTGAATTGGGCGAATCCGTATTGGACGCGACCGTCTCTGCCTGGCTTAAACAGGAGGGAGACTTCGTCAATATGGGAGACGTCCTGGTTGAATTGGAGACGGACAAGGTCAACGTGGAGGTGGGCGCAAAAGTCTCGGGCGTTTTACAGAAAATCCAGGCCCCCAAAGGAAGCGACGTTAAGGTGGGAGACGTCCTGGGCCTGCTCGACGAGAAACAAAGCCAGACGAAGACCCCCCAACCCGTCGCGGAGGCGGAGCCGCTCAAGGAAGCGGCGCAAGGGACGCCTGCAGAACGCGCGCCTGCGCGGCAGGTCTCGCCGGTGGCGGCCCGCCTGGCCCGGGAAAAGAACGTGGACCTCGACAAGGTCGCCGGCTCCGGGGGCGACGGACGCGTCACCAGGGCGGATGTTGAGTCGTATTTGCGGGCGGCGGAGAAACAGGACGCGGCCAAACTGGAGTCGGACGCGGCCGCGCCGGGTCGGGCGGATTCGTCCGCCTCCCGAAGCGAGGCGCGGGTCAAAATGACGCGGCGGCGCCGCACCATCGCGCAGCGGCTGCTGGAAGCCAGACAAAGCGCCGCCATGCTGACCACATTCAACGAAATTGACATGAGCGCGGCGATGGACCTGCGAAAACGCCGCAACGAAGAATTTCAAAAACGGCACGGCGTCAAACTGGGATTCATGTCCCTGTTTACCAGGGCCGCCATCAGCGCGTTGAAGTTGTTCCCCGCCCTCAACGCCGAACTGGACGGCGACGAGATTGTCTATAAAAACTATTACGACATCGGCATCGCGATCGGCTCCGAAGAAGGCCTGGTCGTGCCGGTGATCCGCGACGCCGATAAACTTTCCTTTGCCGACATCGAAAAACGCATCAAGGACTTTTCGGAGAAAACGCGGCTGGGAAAATTATCGGTGGAGGATTTGCGCGGCGGCACGTTCACCATCACCAACGGCGGCGTGTTCGGATCGCTGCTCAGCACGCCGATCTTGAATTTGCCGCAAGTCGGGATTCTCGGCTTGCATAAAATCGAAGACCGTCCGATTGCATTGAACGGCCAGGCGGCGATCAAGCCCATGATGTACGTCGCGCTCAGCTACGATCATCGGATCGTTGACGGCCGCGAATCGGTTCAGTTTCTCGTGCATATCAAGCAGTTGATGGAAGACCCGGCCTGGATGCTGGTGGAAGGCTGAGCGGAAGCGCGCGGCTGAAGTTCTCATAAATCCTTCGTTCTTTCGTTCAAACCTGCGGGACGGCGCGTAACGCCGGCCGCGATCTGGCTCTGTGAGGGGAAATTGAGCCTTTTAACCGCCCGCGCTGGGCTTCGTTGGCGCGTTTTCCCAGGCGCGGCTTCTTTACGGGGGCATTTTCGTGAAAATTTTCATAGCCTATTGAATTTTCCTTGCATTTTTGTTATGATGATACTGTCTGCCAGACCGAACGGGCCAATCTGCTGCAAGGCGGCGCAAAGCGGACGATGGAAAAGCAGGCCGCTGATTTGTCGAAGGTATCGTGTGTCCGACGGTCATGGTTTCTCAAAGGAGGTTTTTATATCAAGATAACTCAAATTCTCCTGATCTTGTTTTTCTGTGGAAAACCCGAACACAAGTCAACCATAAGGAGAATACAGGATGAATGCAAAATGGTTTAGAACCGCGTTGATTGTCGCAATGCTGGCGGTCTGCATCGCGCCCTCGGTTTCGGCCGGCGATGGCGGCCCGCTTCTTCCGCTTGACGCGTCCCCTTCGGCGGAAAACGGGGAACTGACCGATGAAACGCCTCATTTATGGTTCGTTGAAATGACGGGCGCGCCGGTTGCCGATGGGAATGCCCAAAAAACGGTCGATTCTGAACAACAGAAATTCCGTGCTGAAGCAAAAAAAGAGAAGATCAAGTACACGGAACGCTACCGCTACAGCGCCCTGTGGAACGGTTTCTCGGTTTCTGCCGCCACGTCCGAACTCGGGAAACTGAGCCGTATTCCGGGCGTCAAGGCGATCTACCCCGTCTCGGTAATCCCCATCCCGCAGACCGCGGCTTCCTCCTACAACCCCGAACTATACACCTCGCTCGCCATGATCGGCGCGGATGTCGCGCAGTCTGAACTGGGCTACACCGGCAAAGGGATCAAAGTCGCGGTGATGGACACCGGCATTGACTACGATCATCCCGACCTGGGCGGATGTTTCGGCTTTGGCTGCCGCGTCGCAAAAGGCTGGGACTTTGTCGGCGATGCCTATAATGCGGACGATACCTCGCCCAGTTACAACCCGGTCCCGGCGCCCGATCCCTACCCGGATGACTGCAACGGTCACGGGACGCACGTGTCCGGCATCATCGGCGCGAACGGCGTCGTCAAGGGCGTGGCGCCTGAAGTGACCTTTGGCGCGTATCGCGTCTTTGGCTGCGAAGGCTCCACCACCGACGACATCATGCTGGCCGCCATGGAGCGCGCCTACAAAGACAGGATGCAAGTCTTGAATATGAGCATCGGCTCGCCGTACGATTGGCCGCAGTCTCCTACCGCTGTGGCGGCTTCGCGCCTGGTGAGGAAGGGAATGGTCGTTGTCGCTTCCATCGGCAACAGCGGCGCGAACGGACTGTATTCAGCGGGCTCCCCAGGGCTTGGGGATGAAGTCATTGG
This sequence comes from Anaerolineales bacterium UBA7227, assembly GCA_002473085.1. Taxonomy (GTDB): domain Bacteria; phylum Chloroflexota; class Anaerolineae; order Anaerolineales; family Villigracilaceae; genus Denitrolinea; species Denitrolinea symbiosum. The sequence continues at coordinate 16,411 of DKTP01000024.1, read as the reverse complement.
CGTGGCCTCCTTCGATAACACGGATGTCTTCCTGCCCTACTTTGAGGTCAACGGCGCCAAGATCGGCTACATCTCCATGACGTTTGCCGGTCCCACGCCGACCTCCGGCACAGAAGAGATCGTCTATGTCGGGCGGGGCTGCAATGCCGACGCCTACCTGGCGGACCCCAACGGGAAGGTTGCCCTGATCTCCCGCGGCGCCTGCTCGTTTGGCGAGAAGGCCGCCAAGGCGATCACGGCAGGCGCAACGGCTGTGGCTATTTACAACAATGCCGCCGGCGTCTTTAGCGGGACTCTCGGCGCTCCCATTGACGGCGTTACCCCTGTGGTGGGCATTTCCCTGGCCGATGGATTGTTCATCCAGGCGCAAACCGCCCCCATTTCCATGACCTGGACCGACCAGCAGGCGTCCTTCCCCAGCCCAACCGGCGGACTGATCTCCTCCTTCAGCTCCTACGGCCTCTCGCCCGACCTGGCGCTGAAACCGGATATCGGCGCGCCGGGCGGCAACATCTACTCGACCTTCCCCCTGGAACAGGGCGGTTACGCCACCTTGAGCGGCACGTCCATGGCATCGCCGCACGTGGCCGGCAGCGCGGCCCTGTTGTTGCAGGCCTTCAGGCATCCCGGCTGGTATTGGAAGCAACACCACTGGTTCCGCCACCTGAGCGCGGATAAAGTCCGCGATGTACTGCAGAACAGCGCGGATCCCGCGTTGTGGTGGGGGAATCCCGGACTGGGCTACCTGGATAACGTCCACCGGCAGGGCGCCGGCATGGCGCGCATTGACGAGGCCATCCTGGCCACCACTCGCGTCCGGCCCGGCAAACTGTCTCTGGGCGAAAGCGCCGCAGGCCCCGTCACCCGCGCGTTGAAGATCGAAAATAACGGCAACGCGCAGGCCACCTACGATCTCTCGTTCGAAAACGCGTTGTCCACCAGCGGCGTGATTACTCCGGGTTTCTTTGACTCCGACGCGACTGTCGCTTTCAGCGCGTCCAGCGTCACCATCCCGCGCCGCGGCGAAAAGAAGATTTACGTCACCGTTACCCCGCCCACCTATCCCGATCAGGGTCAGTACGGCGGCTACATCATCATCACGCCTCGCGACGGCAGCCCGGCCCTCCGTGTGCCGTTCGCCGGGTTCGTGGGCGATTACCAGTCCATCCAGGCGCTGACCGATCCTTACGGCCTGCCGCTGCTGACCGATCAGTTCTACGACGATACGGTGACGACGTTCACCCTGGCCGGTGGCGACCTGCCTTACGTCCTGGTACACCTGGAGCATCAGTCCCGCCTGTTCCGAATCGAGGCCTTCGACGCGGTCACAGGCAAGTCGGTGGGCAGCGTCCTCGATATGGAATATATGATCCGCAACAGCACATCCACCGGCTTCTTCGCCTTTGCCTGGGATGGAACGACGACCCGGCACAGAAGATCCTACACCGTTCCGAATGGACAGTATTTCGTGAAACTTTCGGTCCTCAAGGCCCTCGGCAGTTACAGGAATCCCGCAGACTGGGAGACTTGGACTTCCCCGATCTTCACCATCGCGCGGCCGTAAACCAATGCTGTTCAGTTAATGCTCAGGCTGGCAGGATTTTCCCTGCCAGCCTGATGTTTTCTTAGCTGGGCGTTTGGAGCGGGGCGACGGCCATGCCGGGCATGAAGACGCCTTTATTTCGTCAAAATGGAGGCCGCTTTCTTACAGCAGATCGGGCTGCTCCTTATCCGCGTCCCCGTTCCCATTGACCTGCGCGCCCGCCTTCTTCAATTCTTCCACGGCGATGCGCGCCACCGAAGCCACGCTGTCGCCTTCCTGCGGCTTGATCAGGTGGACGCCGCGCGTGGACCGACCCGCCTGTTTCACATCTTTCACCTTCAGGCGCAGGGTGACGCCGTTGGCGGTGATGATGGTCAGGTCGTCGTTCATCTGGACGACGCGCGCCGAGGCGATCTTGCCGGTGACGGCGAGGGCCTTCTGGTCAATGGTGGCGACGCCGCCTGTGGCGCGTCCCTTGGCGGGATAATCCTTCAGCGGGGTCTGCTTTCCGTAGCCGTTTGCCGTCACGATCAAAAGCGAACCGTTGGGCTGGACGACCGTCATGCTGGTGACCGCGTCCCCGTTCGCGAGGCGGATGCCCTGCACGCCGCCGGCGGCGCGTCCCATCACGCGGACTTTATCCTCGCTGAAGCGCAGCGCCTGTCCGTTTTCGGTGACGAGGATGATCTCGTCCTGGCCGCTCGTCAGGCGCGCCCAGCCGAGGGTGTCGCCCTCCTCCAAAGTCATGGCGATCAAGCCCGAAGGTCGGACGGAGGCGAATTCCTCCATGTCCACGCGCTTGACTTTGCCGCGCGCCGTCGCCATCATGCAGTAGTTGTTCGCTTCGAAATTCGAGACGTCTATCGCCGCGGTGACGCGTTCGTTCGCGCCGAGCGCCAGGACGTTCACGAGCGGGATGCCCTTGGCGGCGCGGTCGGCGTCGGGGATCTGGTAGACCTTCTCCGAGTAGACCTTGCCCTTGTCCGAGAAGAACAGCATCGTATCGAGGCTGCGGGCGGGGATGAGCATCACGACTTCGTCCTCCTCCTTCGTCGTGTGGCCGATCACGCCGCGTCCGCCGCGGCTCTGCGACCTGAACGCCGAGGCCGCCACGCGTTTGATGTAGCCGCGCTCGGTGATGCTGATCAGCACCGCCTCGTCGTGGACGAGGTCTTCCTCGTGGAATTCCTCTTTCGCGTCGGCGGCGATCTTCGTGCGGCGGTCGTCGCCGTATTTTTCGGTCACTTCGTTCATGTCGCTCTGGATGAGCGCGAGGATTTTCCTGGGATTCGCCAGCAGGTCTTCGAGGTGGGCGATCTGCGCCGCGACCTGTTTATGTTCCTCCTCGATCTTCCAGCGTTCGAGCGCGGCCAGCCGCCGCAGTTGCATGTCGAGGATGGCCTGCGCCTGCAACTCGCTGAGTTTGAAGCGCGTCATCAGGCTGGTCTTCGCCGCGTCCGCGTCTTTGGCCTCGCGGATGGTCTTGATGACCGCGTCGATGTTGTTGAGCGCGATCAGCAGCCCGTCGAGGATGTGCTGCCGCGCCCGCGCCTTTGCCAGTTCGAAATTCGAGCGGCGGACGATGACCGTCTGCCGATGTTCGATGAAGATGCGCAGCGCCGTTCGCAGCGGCAGCATGCGCGGCTCGCTTCGTCCGCTCGCGTCGGTCACCAACGCCAGCATCTGCACGCCGAACGTGGATTGCAGCGCCGTGTATTTGTAGAGTTGGTTGAGCACTTTCTTCGGCTGCGCGCCGCGCTTGAGTTCGATGACGATGCTCATGCCGCGCTGGTCGCTTTCGTCGCGCATGTCCGAGATCTGGTCAATTTTTTCCGTGCGCGCCAGTTCGGCGATGCGCTCGATCAGGCTGGTTTTGTTGACCTGGTACGGGATCTCGGTGATGACGATCTGGTGACGACTCCCCTTCATCTCCTCGATGTGGGCTACGCCCCGCATCACCACCCGACCTCGGCCGGTCGCGTACGCCGAGACGATTCCCTCCGTCCCGACGATCATCCCGCCGGTCGGGAAGTCGGGACCTGGCACGAACTTCATCAATTCTTCCACGGTGATCTCGTCGGCGCGGTCGAAATTGTCAATGAGGAAGTTGACGGCGCGCGCCAGCTCGCGCAGGTTGTGCGGCGGGATGTTCGTCGCCATGCCGACGGCGATTCCCGCCGAACCGTTCAGCAGCAGGTTGGGAAGCCGCGCCGGCAGGACGGACGGTTCCTTCAGCGAATCGTCGAAGTTGGGGACGAAGTCCACGGTGTCTTTGTCGAGGTCCGCCAGCAGTTCCTCGGCCATTTTGTTGAGACGCGCTTCGGTGTAACGCATGGCCGCGGGCGCGTCGCCGTCAATCGAGCCGAAGTTGCCCTGTCCGTCCACGAGGGTGTAGCGCAGCGAGAAGTCCTGCGCCATGCGCGCCATCGTCTCGTAGACGGCTGAGTCGCCGTGCGGATGGTACTTGCCCAGCACCTCGCCGACGATACGCGCCGACTTTTTGTACGATCCGCTGGAGCGGATGCCCAGTTCATCCATGGCGTAGAGGATGCGGCGGTGGACAGGTTTGAGTCCGTCGCGGGCGTCGGGCAGGGCGCGGGCCACGATCACGCTCATGGCGTAATCGAGGTAGGCTTCGCGCATCTGCGCGTCGATGTCAACTTGTTGAACGGTTCCGATGTCCATAGTGGCTCTTTCGTTCGATAGAAACCTGGTTTTTGAGTGTTACAGGCATTAAAAAGACACGAGTCCGCCGAGAACTGACTTCGTGTCTTTAGATGAAGTACACGCTGTAGTTAGGGTAATTATACCATGCGCTCCCTGTCGAAAATGCCCCGAAAGACGAGAAGTTCATGAGAATCGCTGTGAATTTTCGACGCGCAGCATATGCCGGGCTGCCAGTCCAGTTTGCGGCGTTTAAAACAAAAGACCCGATTTCTCGGGTCTCATGTTCTGTGCCGAAGGAGGGACTTGAACCCTCACGACCTTGCGGCCACTAAGCCCTGAACCTAGCGCGTCTGCCAATTCCGCCACTTCGGCTTGAAGTGCCTGCTTATTTTATCCGAATCGTTTTTTTTGTCAACTGAATTTCGGGAAAAATGCCGCGAATTTGCGAACCCTGGCGTCGCTTGCAAGGGCAGGTGTGACGCGAAGAACCCCAAAGAAATTCGCAAAATTCGCCTATTCGTAATATTCGCGTTCCAATCTGTATTCAACCTGCCAGTTTAGCCGCTCTTGGACACGCCTGTCTCTCCGCGTCGTTCGGGAACCAAACCGGGCCGCCCGTCGTCACATCTCCATTCCTTTCATAACGGTATGGCAAATCCATAACAGTACTGAAAGGGGAGCGCCTTTTTTGATTAAAAAACGTTAAACTGATCATAGATGAAACTCATGACGAAAGGAGGCCCCATGTTCACTCTCATTGCTTTGGTCTGCCTGGCCGCGCTCGCGTTCGCTGGCGGGGACTGGTTCCTGTCCCAGTTCAACGCCGACGACCTGAGCAACATGGGCGTCGAGAAACGATGACGCCCGACCTATTATCCCCCTAGCCCGATGCGGACTTGCGACGCCTCGGGCATTTTTTATTTTTTATCGTCACGGCGCAAAGCCGCAAATTCTTTGCGACTGCGCGCCTTCATGACTTTGTGCTCAGCCCGCCAGCCCCATCCAACCGACTTGCAAATTTGATGGGAAACGGCGGTACAATGTTGCCAATCCCGTCTTTGCACAATATAATCTGCAAATTAGGAGAGTCCCCCTGGATACCCACCGAATTACCCAGCCATTGGACGAAGACGGCAACACCCCCCGAAGGCAATTGCAATCGGGAGCCACGCTTGCCCAACGCTATCTGATTCAGGAAGTGATCGGCGTTGGCGGCATGGGATCGGTCTACCGCGCCCGCGACCTGCACTTCCCCAATGTGGTAAAACTGGTGGCGGTCAAAGAGATGGTCAACCTCGCTCCCGACCCGCTGGTGCGGCAGACCATCGTCCAGAACTTCGAGCGCGAAGCCAACCTGCTGGCCACGCTCAACCACCCCTCCATCCCGCGCATTTACGATTATTTTTCGCAGGACGATCGTTCTTACCTCGTGCTGGAGTTCATCCACGGCAAGGATCTCGAAGCCATCATCACCGACACGGACGGTTTCCTGCTGGAGGAACAGGCGCTCACCTGGGGCATCGAACTGTGCGACGTGCTGTCCTACCTCCACGGTCACAAACCCGACCCGATCATCTTCCGCGACATGAAGCCCTCCAACGTGATGGTCAACCACAACGGCGACATCATCCTCGTGGACTTCGGCATCGCCAAAACCTTCCAAACCGGCGTCAAGGGGACGATGATCGGCACCGAGGGCTATTCCCCGCCCGAACAATACCGCGGCGAAGCCACGCCCCTGGCCGACATCTACGCCCTGGGCGCCACCCTCCATCACACATTGACGCGCCGCGACCCGCGTCTTGAGCCGCCCTTCTCGTTCAACGAACGCCCCATCCGCAAGATGAATCCGGCGGTCTCGCCTGAACTGGAGGCGGTCATCAACACCGCGCTGCAATATAACGTCGAGGATCGCTATCCCACCGCAGGCGACATGAAGGAAGCCCTGCTAAACGCGGGACGAAAGACAGGCATGCTCACGCGCATGCCCACCGCCAGTCTGCAGGCCAGCGCCGTCAAGCCGCTGTGGACCTTCTCGTGCGAGGACGAAATTCGCGGCACCCCCGCCATCCATCGCGGGACGGTTTTCATCGGTTCCTACGACAATAACCTGTACGCCATCAACGCGGCCGACGGCAAATTCCAATGGAAGTATCCCACCGAAGGAGGCGTCGTCACGCGGCCCGCAGTCTTTGAAGACAATGTCTACTTTGGTTCGGAGGACCGCCGCCTGCACGTGGTGGGGGCGCGTTCCGGCAAGGTGGTGTGGACGTACTACACCGAGGGGCCGGTGCGCTCCTCGCCGCGCATCGCCGAGGGACATATCTTCTTCGGCTCGGACGATCATTACCTGCACGCCGTAAACGTGAACACCGGCCGCGCCGCCTGGAAGTTCGAGACCACCTTCCCTGTCCGCTCCACGCCCTTTGTCGCCAACGAACTGGTCTACGTGGGAAATGAAGGCGGGGACTTTTACGCCGTGGATTTCCGCGGCGAGATGAAGTGGCGCTTCCAGGCCAAACGCGCCGTCACCTCCTCCCCCATTGCTGTCGGGCAGGCGGTCTATTTCGGCTCGATGGACAACACCCTCTACGCGCTGGACGCGCGCAGCGGCTGGATTGTCTGGCGTTTCCGCCTGGGGAAGGGTTCCATCGTCACTCCGGCGCTGGCGGAAAACGTCATCGTCACTGGCGCGGCGGACGGGTTCATCTACGCGGTGGACGCGCAAAGCGCGCGCGAGCTCTGGCGTTTCCGCACCGATCACCAGGTCAGCGGCTCGCCGGTCATCTATCGCGATTCGGTCTATTGCGGCTCGGTGGATGGACAGGTCTATTGTCTCGAATACCGGACCGGTCGCCTGCGCTGGAAGTTCGCCACCAAAGGCGCGATCACCGGCACGCCGCTCGTCTACGACGACATCGTTTATATCGGTTCAACCGACCATCAGATCTACGCCCTGCTCGCCTGAGAAGGAGTCCCTGTGTTCGATTTTATCCGCCGAATGTTTCGCAAGCCGCCCCAGCAGGAAACCGTCACCACCGCGCCGCTGACCGACGAGCAGCTTAAATCCATCACCGGCGCGCCCAGCGTCCGTTACGACCTGCAGCAACTGGTTGCGGCCTGCGGGCAATCCATCGGCAAACAGCGCGATCTCAATGAAGACAGTCTGCTGGCCTTCACCTCCACCCTGGCGGGAAACGGCAACAACGCGCCGTTTGGCTTGTATATCGTCGCGGACGGGATGGGCGGCCACCAGTCCGGGGAAGTGGCGAGCAACATTGCCATCCGCACTGTGTCGGGCAGCGTGCTCAGGAAATTTCATCCCTATCTTTTCAATTTGAAATCTGAACCGCTGGACGAGTCTTTACAGGAAATCGTACAGGCGGCGATGGCCGAAGCGCACAGGATCATCCAGCGCGAAGCGCCCGGCAGCGGCACCACCCTCACGGCCGCGTTGATCCTGGGCCAGCAGATGACGATCGCTCACATGGGCGACAGCCGCGCCTACATGTGTTATCCTGACGGGAGAATAGAACTGATCACGCGCGACCATTCGCTGGTCAAGCGCCTCGAAGAGCTCGGACACCTCAGCGCCGTGGAGGCGGAAAATTATCCGCACCGCAACGTGCTTTATCGCGCGCTGGGACAGGGCGAGATCTTCGAGCCGGACATCTTCACCATTCCCTTCCCGAAAGGCGGTTCTCTCATGCTGTGCAGCGACGGGTTGTGGGGCGTGGTTTCAGAGGCCGAGTTGAGTCGCATCATCCGCGATACCCCCAGCCTGCCGCGCGCCTGTCAAAAGCTCGTCGAGGCAGCCAACGCCGCCGGCGGGCCGGACAACATCAGCGTGGCGCTCGTCCAATTAATGGGTTGAACCTGACGTGAACGCAAAACGAGACTACTACGCGCTTCTTGGAATTCTTCGGGATGCCAGCCCGGAGGATATCCGCCGCGCCTACGTCGAGGCGGCCCAGCGCCTGCATCCCGACAAGAATCAAGCGCCCGGCGAAACGGAATTCTTCCTCGAGATCCAGCAGGCCTACGAGACTCTCTCCAACCCCAAGCGGCGCGAGGAATACGACGAGACCCTTCCGCCGGCGGATTCGCCCTCCTCTCCCATCGTCCCGGAGATTCTCTACAGCCGTCCTCACCTGGTGCGGATGCAGGAGGCGCAGCTGGTATATGTGCTGTTGAACATGAAGACGCGCGGCGCCGACGCGCTGCCCGTCCCGCCGCTTAATATCTGCCTGGCGCTGGACCGTTCCACGTCCATGAAGGGCGCGAAGATGGAACTGCTCAAGGCCGCCTCCATTCAGGTGATGCGCGGTCTCCGTGACGAAGATATCTTCAGCGTGGTCGTGTTCGGCGACAACGCCGAAGTGGCGATCCCCGCCTCTTACCGGGCTGAACGCCAGAAACTGGAAGCGCGCATCCGTGATATTCAAGTGGGCGGGGCCACGGAAATGCTGCGCGGACTGGAAAGCGGACTGAACGAACTGCGGCGCGGCAGCGACTCGCGGCGCATCAACCACCTCATCCTGCTCACCGACGGACAGACCTATGGCGACGAGCAGGCCTGCCTCGACCTGGCCTCGCAGGCCGCGCGGGAGGGCATCGGCATCAGCGCCATGGGAATCGGCGCCGACTGGAACGATTCCTTTCTCGACCAGGTGGCGAGCCGCACCGGGAACACCAGCCGCTACATCGCCCGGCCGCAGGATATCCAGAAACTGCTGACCGAGAAATTCAACGCCCTCGCCAATGTCGTCGCCGAAGACATCTCTCTCGAAGGCAAACTGGGAGAGGCCGTGAAGCTCAACTATGCCTTCCGCCTCCAGCCGGAAGCCGGGCCGGTGACCTTTGGAGCGATCACGCAGCTGGGGTCTGTATTGCGCGACGTGAACCTGAGCGTGCTGTTCGAATTTCACGTATCGCCCGCCGCGACCTCGACGGGACGCGTGGACCTGCTGAACGGTTCGCTCAAGATCGCCATGGCGGCGCGCCCCATACCCTTGCCGCCGATCCGCGTCCGCATCGGCTGCGACGTCCTGGAGGCCCCGTCTGCCCAACCCCCGCCGACCGCCATCCTCCAGGCGCTTTCCCGCCTGACGCTATATCGCATGCAGGAACGGGCGCGGCACGAATCGCAGGCGGGACAGTACGACCGCGCCACGCGCTCGCTGCAAAATCTCGCGGCGCACCTGCTCTCGCAGGGGCATCACGACCTGGCCAACACCATCCTGCTGGAAGCGGATAACGTCCAGCGCATGCATACCTTCTCTCTCACCGGCGAAAAAGATATCAAATACGCGACCCGCGCATTGATAATGCAGCAAGACGAGGCTTTGCTATGATCACTTGTAAAAATTGTCAGCACGATAACCCGCCCGGCTCCATCTTTTGCGCCGAATGCGGAGCCCAACTGGTCGCGGGGGACGTCGCCACCCAATCCATCCGCACCGATAAGGTCGTCGCCGTTTCCGGGACCAGCAAACCGCTTGCCGTTCCGCCGCCCATCACCGACAACGCCTGGGGGTCGCTGCACCTGATGGAAAGCGGGAGAATCCTGCCCCTGAACGACCGCGACGAATACACCCTCGGGCGGATCAGCGAAGGACAGCCGGTTGTGCCGGATATTGACCTCTCGCTCTACCAGGCCTACGCGGCTGGGGTCTCGCGGATGCACGCGCTCATCAAACGCGAAGGCCGCCGCGTCATCGTCATGGACCTCGGATCCTCCAACGGCACCTACGTGAACGGCAAACGCCTGACTCCGCAGACGGAACGCCTGCTGAATCACGGCGATGTGGTGGCGCTTGGAAAATTGAAGTTTCAGATATTGATCCGTTAGTCAGTTTGGAAAGGGACGCCATGTCGCACATGATCCTGCTCCATATTGCCGGCGAAGAACTCATCGCCGGCGAGGTGGAGGAACTGCCCAAGCCCGAGGATACCGTCATCACCGTGATCAACCCTCATCGCCGAGACGGGAAGGAGATCCACTATATCGACGCGCGCGCGGTCAAGGTGATCTGGCCGCTCAGCCGCGTCAGCTTCATCGAAGTGCTGGGCGGAGAAGAAGCCGAACAGATCGTCAGCTTCGTGAGGGAATGATGTCCGCAGATTTTGACCGCAGGAAAATCCTCATCGTGGACGACGAAGAACGGATGGTGCGCTTCATCCGCATGAACCTCGAACACGACGGCTTTATCGTCGCCGACGCCTTCAACGGCAAGCAGGCCATCCAGAAAATGCGCGACGTCAATCCCGATATCATCCTGCTGGACGTGATGATGCCCGACGTGGACGGTTTCGACGTGCTGGAGACCATCCGCGAGTTCACGAACGTGCCGGTCATCATGCTGACCGCCCGAGGCGAGGAGGACGACCGCGTGCGCGGCCTCGAACTGGGAGCGGACGATTACGTCACCAAACCATTCAGCCCGCGCGAACTCGTCAGCCGCATCCGGGCCGTCCTGCGTCGCACGGAAGGCGCGACCGGCGCCATGCACGGATTGATCGAGGTGGACGACCGTCTCAAAATTGACTTCGACCGCCGCGAGATCTGGCTGGAGGGCAAGCTCGTCAAACTGCGTCCCACCGAATATCGCCTGCTCTACCACCTTGTCCAGAATGCCGGGTGGGTGGTCTCGCATGACCAGTTGTTGCAGAAGGTATGGGGCTACGAGTATCGCGACGAACCGCATTACGTCCGTCTCTACATTAACTATTTGCGCCAGAAACTGGAGAAGGACCCGGCCAACCCGAAATATATCCTGACCGAACGCGGCGTCGGCTATCGTTTTGTGGATTTTCGGAGGAAGTAGGCGCGCAGGTAAGCGGCGGACGGGCCTGCGTCCCGGGGGCTGAATCGAAATCTCTAACGGAGTTTTTACGAGCGGCTTGCGTTTTTTTAACGCAGGCCGTTTAAATTATGGGTACAAAACTTCAATGGCAAAGAAAGGAGTCTGCTATGTCCAATTTGATCCGTTTTGAACCGATGCGCGAGATGATCACCCTGCGCGAAGCAATGGACCGTCTCTTCAACGACGCGTTCACCCCGTCCCTCGGCGCGGCGGGAGGCTGGCAGGTTCCCGCAGTGGACCTGTACCAGACCGACGATGAAGTGATCGTGAAGGCCTCCCTGCCCGGCTTGAAGCCTGACGATGTGCAAATCTCCATCACCGGCGATATGTTGACGCTCAAAGGCGAGTTCAGGCAGGAAGAAGAGAAGAAAGAGCGGGCTTATCATCTGCGCGAACAGCGCTACGGCGCTTTTGAACGCACCTTCGCCCTGCCAACCGATGTGGTTGCGGATAAGGCCAAAGCTGAATTCGAGAACGGCATCCTGACCGTCAGCCTGCCCAAGGCGGAAGAGGTCAAACCGAAGATGATCTCCGTCAAAGCCAAGTGACCCGGCTTCCCGTCCAAAAAAACACGCCCCGAGCAGCCTCCGGGCGTGTTCGTTTTTCTAATACTCTTCTTATCCCATTCACTTGACGATAACTTAACACGCGTATATAGTTTAGCCCGCTTAACTAAAAAGAAGGCTTAACTATGTCCGGTTCTCAAATCTCCCAATCCCTGCGCGAGTGGGTGGAAGCGATCTCCCACCGCACCATGCGCGACCAGGCGCGCTACGTCAAATCGCTGGGGTTTTCCATGCCCCAGTTTTTTCTGTTGATGCGGGTCTATTATAAAAAACAATGCGGCATCTCCGACTTGAGCGAACACATGGAGATCACCGCCGCCGCGGCCAGCCAGACTGTGGACAAACTCGTCCAGCTGGGGTTGTTGGATCGCGCCGAAGACCCGAACGACCGCCGCGCCAAACAGGTGACGCTCTCTGCCAGCGGCCGGGAACTGATCGAAAAGAGCATCGCCGAACGCTTCCGCTGGGTGGACGCATTGGAGAATTCGCTCTCCGCGGAGCAGAAGACGAAGATCCGCGAATCGTTAACGATCCTGATGGCGGCCGCGGACGAGATAGACGAGTAGCCGGCCGGCGCATTTGCTTCCGCATTCATCCGCAATCCTCATTTCCCTTTAAGGAAAACCATGCTCAAACTTAGAAAATACGCCAAACCGTATCTGTTTATGCTCCTGCTTGCCGTCGCGCTGTTGTTCGCGCAGGCGAATTTCGACCTGGCCCTGCCGGACTATCTTTCGCGCATCGTCAACACGGGCATCCAGCAGGGCGGGATCGAAGACGCGCTCCCGCAGGTAATCCGCGCCAAAGAGATGGGCCGCGTCGTCCTGTTCATGAGCGACGCGGACAGGGAGGCCGTGCTGGACGCGTACGTCCTCGTGGACGAAAATTCCGCAGAGTACGAAACGTACCTGAAGAAATATCCGCCCCTCGCCGCCGAGCCGGTCTATGTCTTGAAGAACGTCGAGCGGGCTGAATTGGACCGGCTCAACCCGATCATGGCGAAGGCCCTGCTGGCCGTCGCGGGAATTGAGAAGGCGCTCGCGGACCCGGCCGCCGCGGCCCAAATGTCCGGGCAGTTCGGCGGTCTTGACCTGACGAAACTCCCGCCGGGCATGGATGTCTTTGCCGCGCTGGCGCAAATGCCGGCTTCGCAACGCGAACAGATCTCCGCCTCGATGGACGAGAAATTCGCGTCCCTCGGCGACGCGCTGGTCGCGCAGGCCGCCGTCGGCGCGGTGAAAGAGGAATACCAGGCCCTCGGCCTGGACACGAACCAACTGCAAAATAGTTACCTGCTGAACGTCGGCGGCTGGATGCTCCTGCTCACGCTCGCCTCGGGCGTGTGTACCGTCGTCGTGGGATTCCTGTCCGCGAAGATCGCGGCTGGGATGGCGCGCGACATCCGCCGCGACGTGTTTCGCAGCGTCGAGAATTTTTCCAGCGCCGAGTTCGATAAATTTTCGACCGCCTCGCTCATTACGCGCACCACCAACGACGTGACGCAGATCCAGATGGTCGTGATGATGGCCGTGCGCATGATGTTTTACGCGCCGCTCATCGGCATTGGCGGCATTCTCAAAGTGGCCGCCAAAGATTCTCCGCTTTCGTGGCTCATCGGCGTGGCCGTGTTGATGTTGATCAGTCTCGTCATTGTCGTTTTCTCGATTGCCCTGCCGCGTTTTAAATTGATCCAGAAACTGGTGGACCGCATTAACCTGGTCTCGCGCGAACATCTTTCGGGCATGATGGTCATCCGCGCCTTCAACATGCAGAAGTTCGAGGAAAACCGTTTCGACAAGGCCAACCAGGACCTGACCTCTCTCATGCTGTTCGTCAGCCGCGTGATGGTGGTCATGCTGCCCGTGATGATGCTCATTATGAACGTGTTGATGCTCAGCGTCGTCTGGTTCGGCGCCGTCGAAGTGTCCAACGCCAACATGCAGGTCGGCGACCTGATGGCCTTCATCCAATACGCCATGCAGATCGTGATGGCCTTCCTGTTCCTCTCGATGATGTTCATCATCATTCCGCGCGCCTCGGTTTCGGCGGACCGCATCCACGAGGCGCTCGCCGCCGAACCGCAGATCCGCGACCCGAAGGAGCCGAAGCGGTTCCCGGCGCCGTTCAAGGGGTCGGTGGAATTTCGGAACGTGTCGTTCCGCTACCCCGGCGCGGACGCCGACGCGTTGTCGGGGATCAACTTCACCGCACAGCCCGGTCAGACGACCGCCATCATCGGTTCGACGGGGTCGGGCAAATCCACGATCGTCAACCTGATTCCCCGCTTCTACGAAGTGACGGAGGGCGCGATCCTCGTGGACGGCGTGGACATCCGCGAGGTGACCCAGCGCGACCTGCGCGACAAGATCGGTTATGTGCCGCAGAAAAGTTCGCTGTTCTCCGGCACGATCGAATCCAACCTGCGTTACGCGGACGAGGAGGTCTCTTCCGAAAGGCTGGAATCTGCCCTTGAGATCGCGCAGGCCAGGGAGTTCGTCGCCTCGCGGCCGGAAGGCCTGGCCGCAGAGATCGCCCAGGGCGGGCAGAACGTCTCGGGCGGGCAGAAGCAGCGTCTCTCCATCGCGCGCGCCGTCGTCAAACGGCCGCCGATCTACATCCTCGACGATAGTTTCTCCGCGCTCGATTTCAAAACCGACGCGGCGCTGCGCCAGGCTTTCAAAGAACAGTCTGCCGGCAGCGCCCTGCTGGTCGTCAGCCAGCGCGTCTCCACCATCAAGGATGCCGAACAGATCGTCGTCCTCGACGAAGGCCGGATCGTCGGCAAAGGCACGCACCGCGAACTGATGGACAATTGCCAAACCTACCAGGAGATCGCGCTCTCGCAGCTCAGCAAGGAGGAATTAGCATGATGCACCAGGGAAGATCCCAGTCGCAGCGCGGCGCCATCGCCGGTCCGATGGCGGCGATGCTGCCCGGCGCAAAGGCCCGCAACTTCCGCGACACCATGCGCAAGCTGGCTGGATACCTCAACGCGTATCGCCTCCAGACGGCCGTCGTCTTTATCTTCGCGGTCGCTTCCACCGCGGCCAACATCGCGGGACCGAAAATGCTCGGCAACGCGACCACGAAACTCTTCGAAGGCGTGATGGCGCGGTTGAACGGCGCCGGCGGGATTGACTTCGACTACATTGGCCGCGTCGTTCTCTGGACGCTGGGCCTGTATCTCGTCTCCGCGCTCTTCGCCTACCTTCAAGGCTGGATCATGGCCGGCGTCTCGACAGATATCGCCTATCGTTTCCGCCGCGATATCTCCGAGAAGATGAACCGCATGCCGCTGAAATATTTCGACGGCGTCACGCACGGCGAAGTCCTTTCCCGCATCACCAACGACGTGGACACGGTCAACCAGACCCTCAGCCAGAGCCTGACGCAGATCATCACCTCGCTGGTGACGGTGGTCGGCGTGCTGATCATGATGCTGTCCATCAATTTCTGGATGACGCTGGTGGCGCTGATCATCATCCCGCTTTCGATGACGGTCGTGATGCTGATCGTCCGCCAATCGCAGAAGTATTTCAAGCAGCAGCAGGACCATCTCGGACACGTCAACGGGCACGTGGAGGAGATGTACGGCGGCCACATTGTGATGAAAGCCTTCAACGGCGAACAGAAGAGCATCGAGAAGTTCGACGTCTCGAACGACAATCTCTATCACTCGGCGTGGAAGTCGCAGTTCCTGTCTGGCCTGATGATGCCGATCATGTCGTTCATCGGCAACCTGGGCTACGTGGCGGTCGCCATCCTCGGCGGGTATCTCGCCGTCAAACGGGCCATCACCGTCGGCGATATCCAGGCCTTCATCCAGTATGTGCGCTCGTTCACCCAGCCGATCATGCAGCTGGCGAACATCTCCAACATCCTCCAGCAGACGGCCGCGGCCGCGGAGCGCGTCTTTGAATTTCTGGAGGAGGAGGAAGAGACGCCCGATTCCGCCTCCCCCGTCAAGTTGGACGCGGCGCAGGGACGCGTCGAATTCAGGAACGTCCGCTTCGGCTACGCCCCCGACAAACCCGTCATCCACGATTTCTCCGCGAAGGTGGAGCCCGGCCAGAAGATCGCCATCGTCGGCCCGACCGGCGCGGGCAAGACGACGATGGTCAAATTGCTGATGCGCTTCTACGACGTGGACGGCGGCGCGATCCTCGCGGACGGTCACGACATCCGCGACTTCAAGCGCCACGACCTGCGCAAGATGTTTGGCATGGTGTTGCAGGACACCTGGCTCTATAACGGCACGATCATGGAGAACATCCGCTACGGGCGGCCGGGCGCCACGGACGAGGAAGTGATCGCCGCCGCCAAAGCCGCGCGCGTGGACCACTTCGTCCACACCTGGCCCGACGGCTACAAGATGGTCGTCAATGAAGAGACGTCCAACATTTCGCAGGGACAGATGCAGCTGCTGACCATCGCGCGCGCGTTTCTGGCCGACCCGACGATCCTGATCCTTGACGAGGCCACCAGCTCGGTGGACACGCGCACCGAGATCCTCATTCAGGAAGCGATGGACAACCTGATGAATTCCGGTAGACGCACCTCGTTCATCATTGCGCACCGTCTCTCCACGATTCGCAACGCCGATTTGATCCTCGTCATGAACCACGGCGATATTGTAGAGCAGGGCGCTCACGAGGAGTTGCTCGCGAAGAAGGGCTTCTACTACGATCTGTATATGAGTCAATTCAAGAAGCGCGTGGATGAAGTGGACGCGTTGGCGGGGGGTGGCCGGTAATCAGTAATCAGTAATC
>DKTP01000058.1 GCA_002473085.1 Anaerolineales bacterium UBA7227 | reverse complement strand
ATGGACGGTATCTCATCCCCGCCATGCCGGTCCTGTTTTTGTGGAGTCTGCTCGGGGTGGCGAAAATGTTCGAGAAAACCGCGGCCCGCGCCTCGGTCAATTTGACGCGGGCGGGCTGGGGCGCGGCCATCGCGCTGGTGACGGTCGGGTTCGTCGGGTTGGGCGCGAAGTCCTACGCGCAAGACGTCGCCTTGATCGAGTCGGAGATGGTCGCGGCCGCGCGGTGGGCGGACGCGAACCTCCCGCCCGACGCGCTGATCGCCGCGCACGACATCGGCGCGCTGGGATATTTCGACCGTCACCGTTTGATCGACCTGGCGGGGTTGGTGTCGCCCGACGTGATCCCGTTTTTGCGCGACGAGGCGCGCCTAGCCGAGTATCTCGACCGTCAGGGCGCGGATTATTTCATCGCGTTCCCAGACCTGTATCCCGATTTGGCGCGTCGGTCTCAAGGGGTATATTCCACCAACGGCGAGATCGCGCCCATGCTGGGAGGCGATAATCTGCGCGTGTATCGGTGGAATGCAAGCGACGCGCATTAAGACGGCTGGCGGATGCGATTGAGCGGGTCGTCGCCCCGATGACTACCCCGGCGTCGGGACTCGTTGTTTCAATCCCGGTCCAGCGAAAGCGCGTAAGCGGCTTAAAACTAAGCGTCGCGAAGACGCAGTTTGGCGGACATCGGTGATCCGTCGATTCTGTGTTAAAATTCAAAAAGCTTAATCTGACGCGGGTCCCGATGAAGAAAATTTCCCTCCTTGTAGTAGACGATCATCCTCTGTTCCGTCAGGGCGTGGTGGACACATTGACGCTCGAAGCCGATATGGACGTTTTGGGGCAGGCCTCCAGCGGCGAAGAGGCCCTGCGATTGGTCCGTGAACTGCGGCCCCAGGTTGTGGTGATGGACATTAATATGCCCGGCCTGAATGGTTTACAGATCACCCATTTGATCATACAGGATAAACTTCCCGTGCGCGTTTTGCTGCTCACCGGATATGACGAGGCGGAGCAGGCCGTCCACGCCGCGCTGGCCGGGGCAGCCGGATACCTGGCGAAAGACGTGGACGCGCGGAGCCTGTTGGGAACGATCCGGGACGTGGCGGCGGGCAGGTTTGTCTTTGATGCGCGCGTCCTTTCGCGCCGCGACCTGGAAGAATGGCTAAGCGGACAGACGGAGGGCGCGCGCCGTTCTTACAGCGAGCCGGGCAACCCGTTCCATCCGCTCTCAGAGCGCGAGATGCAGGTCTTGAATTGCATGGTGCGGGGGATGAGCAATAAGGAGATCGCGGGCCTTTTGGATATCAGCCATCAAACGGTCAAGAATCACGTAACTTCGGTCTTGCGGAAATTTGGAGTGGAAGATCGCACGCAGGCGGTGATCTATGCCATCAAGCGAGGCTGGGTCACATTGAAGGACGCGAACAAGCAGGAGCGATCGGAATGAACGATTCTATATCCGCCAGAAGCGATCTGGGCCAGGGGCAATCTGAATTGGACGAGACCGTGCGCGCTCTGCGCGAAGTGACGTTGATGATCGAGCAAAGCCAGGGCGAACTATCCAAACTGACGCAGCGTAATACGGCGATCACCGCGCATTTACAGCAGGTTCAGGGACAGATCCACGCCATGTCTCCCGAAGAATTGCGGATGGCCTACGATTCCGCGTTGGACGTCCAGCAGCGTCTGCTTGTGATGCGCGGCCAGTTGGAGAAATTGCAGAATGACCGCACGCACCTTGAGCGTTTGAAAGCCACGTTGGAGAAATTTCAATCGCCCGATAACGGCTCGGCGGATTCGGGCGCGCAAGCGGGAAAGGGGAATCTGGCGAGCGTGGAAATGATGGTTAACGCCCAGGAGTCGGAGCGTCAACGCCTTTCGCGGCAGATGCACGACGGGCCGGCCCAGGCCCTCTCCAATTTTATTTTGCAGACCGAAATTGCCATGCGCCTGCTCGACATTGATCCCGTGCAGGCGCGGGACGAATTGGGCAATCTCAAAGTGGCCGCCATGGGGACGTTTCAGAAGGTGAGGAACTTCATCTTTGAACTGCGCCCGATGATGTTGGACGACCTGGGCCTGGCGCCCACCATTCGTAAATATGCGGAAGCCTTCCGTGAGCAGGCCGGTTTGGATGTGAACGTAACCGTCACGGGGACGGAACGCCGCCTGGAGCCTTACCTGGAAGTGATGGTTTTCCGCGCCATTCAAGAGCTTATCGGGAACGCCTCGCGTCACAGTCAGGCGACGTCCATCAAAGTGCTTGTAGATATGGGCGAACAGACCGTGCGCGTCAATGTGGACGATAACGGCAAAGGCGTGGACCCAGAGACTCTGGAGCAGGGCGGCAACCTGGGCTTGAAATTGATCAAGGAACGCGCGGAAATGCTGGGAGGGTCTTTCGAGATCGACAGCGCCGTGGGAAAAGGCACGCGCGTGGGATTCTCCGTTCCGGCGCGCAGTCCTGCATAAAAAATATCCATTTTTATGCGGATTGCAGAATTGTTAGACTAACATTATTGTAATTGCAATTCCCTTGAATTCACTTGCCTTTTTTTATCGCCTGAATATAATGTTGAACAGTTGAGGAATTCTCCTCATCAAATCTAACGAAAGGAGATCTATCGCTATGTTATTCGCACCGAAAGAAAAAGGCCAGGGTTTGGTTGAGTATGCGCTGATTCTCGTTCTGGTCGCTATCGTTGTCATTGCTGTTCTGATGCTGCTCGGCCCGATCATCGGCAACGTCTTCTCGACCATCAACGACAGCCTCTCCTCCGTCGGCTAGAAAGACCCTGCCCCGTTTAGTAGGACTCCGCCCATGGGCGGAGTCCTACTTTTGTACTAATCCAGCCTCGCTTTCCCGGCTTGTTATATAATGCGTTTACTTCGCTCCGAAAGTTCCTGGAGAATCCAAAAGTGGAAAGGAGGTGACGCCTAATGTTGTTCGCTCCCAAGGAAAAAGGCCAGGGCCTGGTCGAGTATGCGTTGATCCTTGTTTTGGTCGCTATCGTTGTCATTGCCGTTTTGATGCTGCTCGGTCCGATCATCGGCAACGTCTTCTCGACCATCAACGACAGCCTCTCCTCCTTCAGTTAGTTGACCGTTCCTGCCCGTTGAAGTGGGACTCTCCGTGGAGAGTCCCACTTTCGTACCGGCCTCGAGACGAGACGCGCGAGGCCGAAGCGGCAGATTTCGTTGACGGAGAAGTTTTCGTTCGCCCGGCGTTCCGACCCTGCCGGTTCCCGTTATTTGGAATTTTTTCTTCGTATGGATTTTTGCGATCAAAGCGGCGCCGGTCAGCCTGGCCCGCTCTCCGCGCTCTCTTATTAGATAGGTTTTTGCAATTTTCCTGTATAATGAATATGATATAAAAGACCTGCCGCCTACTTGCGGCCTCAATCCAGAGAGGAGAACCTATGCGTCGCGGACGAACTTTGATCGTTTTGGGCGTTATCCTGTTGGTAGCCTTGCTTTTGGCGGCAGTGGCTTTGCCGCGTGTTATGCAGATAATAAAACCTGCCACTCCGGCCGCCCGGGTTTACCAGGTCTATTACGCTTTGCAGAATATTACGCAGGGCGCGTTGATCACGGAAGACCTTCTGGGCACATACAATCTCCCTGAAACTTCGTTTGCCGACGTCATGTTTACCGTGGACGAGAAAGGTTCCCTGATCGGCCAGCAGGCGAAGATCAACATAGACCAGGGCGTCCCCATCACCACCGGCATGATCGTCGCTCCCGGGACCGGGCTGGAAGCCGGCGGACCGCAGTGGGCCTCCATCATTGCCACCGGCCAGACTGCCATTACCCTTCCGATCACCCGCCTGGCCTCGGTGGGATACGGCATTGCGGACGGCGCGCACGTCAACGCCATCACGTGCATGAACATGGTGGACGTGGATCCCACCTATCAAACCGTCCTCCCCAATCATGTCGCGGTTGTCCAGGCCCCGGCCAATGTCCCGCCAGACTCCATGCCCGGCATCAGTTTGGGAATTAAAACCACGGGCGACCCGACCTATCAGGGCCGGACCGAGGTGGAGACCGCCTTCCAGCAGCCGATCTACCCGATCCCGTCCGAGCCTCAACGCCCGCGGGCCGTATGCCAGATGATCATGCAGGACGTCATCGTCCTGCGTCTGGGCAATTTCCAGTTGACCCCAACCGCTACGGGCGACCAGACGCCGGCTCCCCCGGGAGAGCAGCCTGCTCCCACAGCCGCGCCGGATATCGTCACGCTGATCGTTTCTCCTCAACAAGCCGTGACCCTCGCCTACCTGATCTATACCAACACTCCCATTTACCTTACCCTGCGAAATAGCGGCGACACCCTGCGGCAGACAACCGAGTCCGCCACCCTGCAATACCTCCTGAGCCAGTACAACATCACCGTGCCGGTTAAACTCGCGTTTTCGTTAACCCCTCGCGTGGATATTCTGACTCTTCCGCTGCTGCCCAACGACGCGGTGAACGTGGAGCCCTGAGCGGCCCAACCTATTCGTGATTTTTCTAAAAGGATGATATGGCCGGCGAAAAAATTCGAGTCCTTATCGTAGACGATGTGGCGGATACCCGGGAAAACATCCGCAAACTCCTCCAGTTTGAAAGCGACGTCGAGGTGGTGGGCGCGGCGCGTTCTGGCAAGGAGGGAATCCAACTGGCCAAAGACCTGGATCCCGATGTGGTGTTGATGGACATCAACATGCCGGACGTGGACGGAATTACCGCCACCGAAATCATCCGCCAGAAATCGCCTCACATCAAAGTCGTCATCCTCTCTGTGCAGGGCGACCAAAACTACATGCGCCGCGCCATGCTGGCCGGCGCGCGCGACTTTTTAACCAAGCCCCCCATGGGCGACGAACTGATCTCGACGATTCGCCGGGCGGGGGAACTGGCGCGCGTGGAACGGGCCCAGGCCGCTTCGCTGCGCTCGATCCCCGCGGCCATGACGCCCGGGGCAGCCTCCATCCCGACGCTCGGGCTGACGCGGGGGAAGATCATTTCGGTCTACAGCCCCAAAGGCGGGACCGGCTGCACCACCATCGCCGTCAACCTGGCGATCGCGCTCCACAACGAAGATACGCGCGTCGTGGTCGTAGACTCGAACCTGCAATATGGCGACGTCGCCATGTTCTTCAACGAACAGGGAAAAAACACAATCGCCGACCTGGCCCCTCTCGCGGAAGAACTGGACCCTGAGATCGTTGACGGGGTGCTGGTAAAACACAACGCCACCGGCCTCAACATCCTGGCCTCTCCTTCCCGGCCGGAGCAGGCCGATAAAGTCGGCCCCGACCAATTCCTCAAAGTCATTGACTTTCTGCGCCAGATGTTTGCTTATGTGGTCATCGACACCGCCACTCACCTGAGCGACGTGACGATCGCCGCCATTGACGTCAGCGACGTCGTCGTAGTCGTTTCAACCCAGGACATCCCTGCCATCAAAAACGCGCGCCTGTTCCTGGACCTGCTTCAGACCATGCGGATCGACCGTGGACGGATCTTATTTGTGATGAATCGATACGATAAACGGATCGCCATCACCCCCGAGCGCGTCGGCGAAAACCTCAAGCAGGAGGTGGCCGCGCTGCTTCCCATGGACGAACGCGTCGTCGTCACGGCGGTGAACCGCGGCGTCCCGTTCATGGTGGATAACAAGGCGCAGCCCGTCGGGCGCGCCATCTTCGGGCTGGCAGAAAGCGTGCGCGGCCGAATCGCCGCCCTGGAAGATCAAGATCTGGAAAAGGCCGCCAAACGATAGCGGAGGCCTAATCGGGCTTTTGGAGTTGTGAACGATGTCCCTCTTGAAACGAATTGAACAAGGACAGAGCGGCGCCCCCGGCCAACCCGCTCCCGCCCCCTCATCCGGGACGGGCAGCGGGGGCGGCGACAACTCGCGGCTGTCTTCCTTGCAGTCCCGGCGGACCAACGCGCCCATTACCGCGCCCCAGGCAGGGACGTATTTCGACCTCAAGACGCGCGTCCAAAATCGCCTCTTGGCCGAGCTCGACCCCTCCATGGATATCTCGCGGATCGAAGAAGTCCGCCGCACCATCCAGGGACTCTTCGAGCAAATTCTGTCCGAGGAGAACATCGTTCTCTCCCGCCCCGAACGCGTCCGCCTATTCGAGCAGATCGCGGCCGAGATCCTGGGTTTGGGACCCCTCCAGCCTTTATTGGAAGACGAAAGCATCACAGAAATCATGGTCAACGGGGCGAAGAACATTTACATCGAACGCAAAGGCAAGATCCATCGCGTGCCGGTCACGTTCGAGAACAACGAACACGTCATGCGCATCATTGACCGAATCGTGGCGCCGCTGGGCCGCCGCATTGACGAGGCCAGCCCGTACGTGGACGCGCGCTTGCAGGACGGCTCCCGCGTCAACGCGGTCATCCCGCCCATTTCGCTGGTCGGGCCGGTGCTGACCATCCGTAAATTTGCCAAGAACCCCATCACGGTGGACCAACTGGTCCAGTTTGGCTCCATCAGCCCGGAGGCGCTGCAATTCCTCAAGGCCTGCGTCGAATCCCGCCTGAACGTCGTCATCTCCGGCGGCACCGGGTCGGGCAAGACGACTTTGCTGAATATTCTCTCCGGCTACATCCCGGACGACGAGCGCATCGTCACCATCGAGAACGCGGCCGAATTGCAATTGCGGCAGGAACACGTGGTGACGTTGGAATCGCGCCCGCCCAACATCGAAGGCCGCGGCGAGATTACTATCCGCCACCTGGTCATCAACGCCCTGCGTATGCGCCCGGACCGGATCATCGTCGGCGAGATTCGCGACGAGGCCGCGCTGGATATGCTCCAGGCCATGAACACCGGCCACGACGGCTCGATGACCACGCTTCACTCGAACGGGCCGCGCGACACCCTGTCTCGTCTCGAGACGATGACCCTGATGGCGGGCATGGACCTGCCCTCGCGCGCCATCCGCGAGCAGGTCTCCACGGCCATTGACGTGGTCGTGCATCAGGAGCGTATGCGCGACGGCACGCGTAAGATCGTAAACGTCACCGAAGTCAGCGGCATGGAAGGCGACGTGATCACCATGACCGATATTTTCGTCTTCGAACAATCCGGTCTCGAAAACGGAAAGATCGTCGGCCGCCTCCGCCCTACGGGACTGCGGCCGAAATTCATGGATAAGATCGAAGCCTCCGGCATTCACCTGCCGCCGTCCATCTTCGGAATTGGAGAGCGGCGTCGCTACTAAACCATGAGCGGACTGACCATCTTCCTCGTCGTTGGCGGAATCATCGCGGTCGGCTTGCTGGCCGTAGGACTCTTCGTATCCATACGCAGCGAACGTTCGTTGGTGGACGAGCGCCTCGGTCAGTTCCTCGAAGAGGCGGGCTCGGCCGAGACGGCCAAAGCGGAACGTTCCGCCCTGACCGAGTGGGTTAACCGCCAGGCGAAGAAATCCTCCACGGGCGAGCGGATCGCGCGTCAACTTGCGCGGGCAGACCTGAAATTCCAGGTGGGCGAATACTTCGCGCTCATCGTCATCTCGACCGTGGGGACAGCGGCCATTTTCTGGCTGCTCGCGGGCGGAGGCTTCCAGGCGCGCGGCATTGGCACGGCGCTGGCTGGCGGATTGGTGGGCTCCTTTATCCCCTCCTTATACGTTCGCTCCCAACAGGGAAAGCGGCTGAGGCGTTTCAACGATCAATTATCCGACATGCTCAACCTGATGGTGAACGGCCTGCGCGCGGGCTATTCCGTCATGCAGGCGATGGAGGCCGTCAGCAAGGAACTGCCCCCGCCCATTTCAGACGAGTTCCGCCGCGTGGTGCAGGAGATGCAGATCGGCATCCCGATGGAAACCGCCCTCGAAAACCTTTATCGCCGCATCCCCAGCGACGACCTGGACTTTGTCATCACCGCCGTCAACGTCCAGCGCGAAGTGGGCGGCAACCTGTCGGAAATTTTGGATACCATTTCGTTCACCATTCGCGAGCGCGTGCGCATCAAAGGCGAGATCCGCGTGCTGACTTCGCAGGTGCGCACGTCCGGCACGGCGATGGCGCTGATCCCCATATTCCTGGTCGTCTTTTTGTGGTTCCTCAACCCCGAATACATGGGCTCTTTCTTCGACAAAGGACCATTATGCGGGTTTGGCGCGCTGGGCCTGGCGGCCGTCCTGATCGTCACCGGTTACGCCATTATGATGAAGATCGCGGATATCGAGGTGTAATATGCAATGGGCGATTGGAATTCTCCTGGGCCTGGCTCTACTCGGCGGCGTCATCTACATGGTGATAGTCGGCAATCGGACCATCGCCGAACAGGATGAAAATATAGACCCGCTGATGACGCGCCTCGCCGAGTTTAGCGAGCGCGGCGAAGTGGCCTCCCTCGAGCAGATCGAACTCTCTCAACCGTTCAGCCAGCGCGTCATCGTCCCGATCGTGCGCCGCCTGGGGGAATTCTCGGCGCGCTTCACGCCGCAAAAAGTCCTACTCGACACGACCCGTAAACTGGAACTGGCCGGGAACCCGGGGCGGATCGACGCGGCCACTTTTCTTACCACCCGTTTTATCGTTCCGGTGGTGTTCGACGGCCTGTTATTCCTGATCGCCCGCATTTCGCCCTCGCCGTGGCCGGTCTCCAGGCTGCTTATGGTCCTGCTGGTCTTTGGCCTGCTGGGATTCTTCTTCCCTCAACTATGGCTGACCAGCCGCATCAACGCCCGCCAGAAGGAAATCCGCAAGGCCATGCCCGACGCGTTGGACCTGTTGACCATCTGCGTGGAGGCCGGCTTGAGTTTCGACTCGGCCATATCGAAAGTAAGCGAAAAATGGGAAAACCAGTTGTCGCTGGCCTTTGCCCGCGTGATCCGCGAGA
Source organism: Anaerolineales bacterium UBA7227 (assembly GCA_002473085.1). GTDB lineage: Bacteria > Chloroflexota > Anaerolineae > Anaerolineales > Villigracilaceae > Denitrolinea > Denitrolinea symbiosum. The sequence goes on along the minus strand of DKTP01000058.1, from coordinate 10,815 downwards.
TCCAACTCGGCAAACTCCAGCGCGAAGCCCTGCGCGATATGTCGGACCGCCTCGATATCCCTGAGATGACCAGCTTCGTGGCTGCGGTCATCCAGAGCCAGCAACTGGGCGTCAGCATGGCCAAGGTGCTCCGCATCCAGTCTGAGCAGATGCGCATGAAGCGCCGCCAGCGAGCGGAGGAGGAAGCCCACAAAGCGCCGGTCAAGATGATCTTCCCCATGGGCCTCCTGATCTTTCCGTCCATCCTGATCATCCTGCTCACGCCTGCTCTCATTCAAATTACCGACGTGTTTGGAGCCGCCCTGGGAGGACCGTAAATCGTGACCCAGCCCCACTGGTCGTATCCGCTGTACCGTCTGGCATGGAGCGGGCTCGACTGGTTGTTTCCGCCCCGTTGCGGCGGGTGCGGAAAGGCGGGTTCCCGCTGGTGCGAAGAGTGCCAGGGAAAAGTCCCGTTGCTGGCCGGGGCCTTGTGCGAAAAATGCGGACAGTCGCTTCCGCAGGCGGGCTTGTGCCGGAGCTGCCGTTCCGTTCCGCCGCCCTTTCGCGCCCTGCGCGCCTGGGCGGCGTTTGATTTCCCTGTCCGCCAGGCCCTGCATCGATTGAAATACCGCCGCGACATGGGGTTGGGCGACGCGCTAGCCGTCCCTCTGGCCGAATTTACGCGCTCCCTCTCCTGGCCGCTGGACATGATCGCGCCTGTTCCGCTCGGACAAAAACGGCGGCAGGAACGCGGGTATAATCAGGTTGACTTGATCGCTCGTCCCCTGGCGCTCGCGCTCGGCCTGAACTATCGGCCGGGCGCGCTCAAAAGGCAGCGCGAAACCGTCTCGCAAGTTGGACTCTCCGCGTCCGAACGCCGCGAAAACATGCAGAATGCCTTTATCGCAAACGCCTCTGTCGTGCGGGGAAAGATCATCCTCGTGGTGGACGACGTATCCACTACCGGATCCACCCTCTCGTCTTGCAGTAACGCCCTCCTTCAAGCGGGCGCTGCCGAAGTCTACGCGTTGACCGTAGCGCGGGCGTTGTCCCAGCACGGTCTGAATCAAGTCTAATCACCCAATCCCCAGGAGGTCCCCATGACTGACCATCAAGTGGACGTTCAAACCCGCAATATGGCAATGACCGACGCCATCCATGACTACGTGACCGGCCGGGCGGAACGCCTGACGCGTCACCTGCCGCAGATCGAAGACGTGCGCGTGGAATTGACTTATCTTAAATCGGCTCGCAACGCTTCAGACCGCTTCACCGCCGAGATCACCACGCGCGGCAAGAACCTGCTCTTGCGCGCCGAGGAACGCGCCGACGACTTGCATGCCGCCTTCGACACCGCCCTCGATAAACTGGACCGCCAGATCGAGCGCTTCAAGGGCAAACGCAACCGCGCCCGCGGCGACGGGCGTTCCGCCGCCGAAGTCGCCGAACAGATCGTGGACGACGAGACCGGCGAACTGACCCCCCTGCTTGCCAAACGCAAAAAGTTCACCTTGTATCCGATGAGCGAGGAGGAGGCCATCATCCAGATGCGCGAACTCGGTCACGAAAACTTCTTTATCTTCTACAACGTCGAGTCCAGCAAGATCAACGTGTTGTATCGGCGTCGCAACGGCAGTTACGGCCTGATCGAGCCGGAGATCGGCTGAACCGAAGGCCGGATGAATTCAAGACCCTGAAGGTCTGCGCGGCTTTCAGGGTCTTTTAGGAAATGGAAATGGAACCGTTTGATTTCGACGATGAGTTGAGCGCGGAACAGACCGCCCCCGGCCGCGTCGACGCATTAAAAATCGAAAAGTCAATGACCGAACTGCTCCGCGCGCTCGGCGAAGATCCCGGGCGCGACGGCTTGAAAAACACGCCGCGCCGCGTGGCGCGCATGTACGTTGAACTGCTGGCGGGCTACTCGGCGGACCCTGCCGCCATGATCAACGGCGCGCTCTTCGATGTCCAATACGACGAAATGGTGCTGGTGCGCGATATCGAGTTTTATAGTTTGTGCGAACACCATCTCCTCCCCTTCACCGGGCGCGCCCACGTGGCCTACATCCCCAACGGCAAAGTGCTGGGTATCTCGAAGATCCCGCGCGTGGTGGAGATGTACGCCCGCCGGCTCCAGGTGCAGGAGCGCATGACCCGCCAGATCGCGGATTTTCTGCGCGATCTCCTCAAGCCGCAGGGCGTGGCGGTCGTCATCGAGGCGATGCACATGTGCATGATGATGCGCGGCGTCAAAACGCACACCGCCCGCATGACCACTTCGGCCATGCACGGCGCCTTCCGCGCCAACCTGGCCACCCGCGAAGAATTTTTGGCGAACATCTCGCGCGGTTCGGGGCCGCTGCGCCTCTAACGCCGCCGCCGTTCGACCTCCACCGCCACCGAAGCCGCCTCCGCCACCGCCCCGGGCTTATCCACGCGGACGACGACCCTCGTCACCTTCGGCTCTTCGAGACATAATTCCGCCAGGTCGTTCGCCAGCGCCTCGACCGTTTCCCGCGCCGCGTTTTCCACGCAGGCGCGGATTTTTTTGGCAAGCGCGCTGTAATCCACGCAGTCGGCGATGTCGTCTGTGCGCGCCGCGCGGCGCGTGTCGGCGTATGCCGCGACGTTGACGACGATCTCACGCGGCGTCGTCCGCTCCCAACTGTGGATGCCGAGGATACCGCGCGCTTTCAAATCCTGGATGATCACTTTGTCCATTGTCAAACTCCAGCCGCATCATACCTGCGAACCGCGATCCTGCCAATCCGTTTTTTAGGCGGCCCCGCGCCGCCCTCGCGAGACGGCTCCCCCGGCGCGCGAGGCCGTTCTGCGTTTTTTCCCGTCGAGGGTAAAAACGCAAATTGCTAGTGTATAATACATACGCTATATTCCCATTCCACACTAAGGCATTGTATGGCAGGCGCAACTCCCAATATTTCCGCCGATTACTGGCGAACCCTTCAAGTCACATCCAGCGATATCGAATTTCTGCAAACACACCTGTTCGAGCGCGAGACGCCTCTCACGCCTCGCGAACTTGTCTCTGTGTTGGTCGCGGAACGGATTCGCATCGAGACCGAAACCGCGGCACGCCAGCGGGATACTTTAAAGCCCTATCTCCCCAGGGAAAGATATGAAGTTGGGGAGCGGTTGGACTTCCCCGCCTTGAAAAGCGGCGGACGCGTCGTGGCCGTGCGCGCAGGAGTCAACCCCGAACTCGGCGCGTTCGACGTGTTGACCGTCGAAATGGAGAACGGGACGCAAAAACAGTTCGCCGCCGCGCTGGAAAATCACAAACTGAACCGTCCTTCGGCCGCGGAGGAATCCGCCTCCGCCCTGGACCCCGAAGCGGTCGCGCTGGACTTCAGCGCGGAACTCGAAGCGAAGGTCGACTCCGCTTTCGCCGCGGACGAATCGCTGGTGCAGATCGCGGGACGCTGGTTCCCGCGCGCCCTGCTGCTCGACATCAACGCCGGTCATCTCAACCTTGCCGAGGCCGTGCTGGATATGGCCGGCGGCGAGCCGCTTCCCACCTCCGCTTTGATGAAGGACCTCGAATTGCCCGCCGGCGTAAACCCCAGGCTGGCGGAATTTTCCCTCAATTATGCCCTGCAGGAGGATAAACGTTTCGACGAGGTCGGGCCGGTGGGGACGGTGTTGTGGTGTCTGGAGCGCCTCGAACCCGAAGGCGTGCGGACCGTTCCCGCGCCGTTGCAGTATGCGGAGATTCCTCACGACCGCGCCCTCCTTTCTCCGCAGATGCTGGCGCTCGAAACGCAAGTGGACGATGAGTTGAGCGAAGCCTCCGCCCCGCCGTCCGACGAGGCGACCATCAGCCTGCTCTATCCGCACTGGCGGGCCGGCACGCTTCCCGTTTCGGCGCGCGCCCGGCGGCTGTTTCCCAGCGCGTACGAATCGGCCCGAGTCCGCTTTACGCTGCTGGACGAGAAAACGGGAAAGAAAATCCCGGCCTGGGTTGTCCGAAAATCTGGGTATGTATACGGATTGGCCGACTGGTACAAATCTTATGAGTTAATGCCCGGGGCGCTGATCCGCGTCCGCAAGAGCAACCAGCCCGGGGAGGTCCGCATCGAGGCGTTGACGCGCCGCTCGGTGCGCGATTGGGTGCGGACGGTCATCGTCGGCACGGACGGCGGCCTCGTCTTCGCGTTGTTGAAGCAGCAGATCGCCGCCGAATTGAACGACCGGATGGCGATCGCCGTCCCCGACCCGGACGGGGTGGACGCCGCCCGCGAGCAGGCCGCCAAAGTCCGCCTGCCGTTCGAGGCGTTGACGAAAAACGTGATGCGCGAACTGACCAAACTCAGCCCGCAGGGACATGTCCACGTGCAGGAACTGTACGCGGGCATCAACATCCTGCGCCGCGTGCCGCCGGCCCCGTTGATGGCCCTGCTGGCGTCGCATCCTGAATTTGCGCACGTTGGCGATCTGCATTACCGCCTGGATGAATGACCATGACTGAAACCAATCCCGAACCCCGAGTTGCGCGGCGCCCCGTTTTGAAACCGACGGCCAAGACCCCCTTCCAGATCGACTTTCAGTGGTGGAAGGAGAACGAGCGCGATTGGCAGGTATACCTGCGCTCGTTGTTGTGTCCCGCCCACCAGGAAGCGCTGGCGTCGTTGGAGGAAGGCCAGATGATCGACTGGGTGGACGAAAACACCGCCGAGGTGCGCGAAGTGGACGGCATCCAGCACGCGTTGATGAGTCACTGCGCGCGCCAGCCCGAATTCGTCACCCCGCAGACCGCGCTGGTGGAGGCGGTATTCCGCCTGTTCCTCGTCAACGGCAACCAGCCGATGAGCGCGGAAGACCTGGCGGTCAGACTAGGACGCCCGGCCAACACGATTTTAAGCACGCTGGCGGGCCCGCGCGTGTACAAGGGCCTGAGACCGGCGTAACCTGGATCGTCAGTTTGCGTTACAACCGACCATGCCCCCGTAGCTCAACGGACAGAGCAGTTGCCTTCTAAGCAAAAGGTTGAAGGTTCGATTCCTTCCGGGGGCGCTGGGTTGACGAGCACACAAATATAAAGGTAGATGAGGTAATCAAGGAGAAAAATGACAACCGAAAGATTTGGAATCATCAAAGTTGGCGGGCGCGACGCCACCGTTATCGGCGACGATGTGAAAGTGGGAGACGCCGCGCCCGAGTTCACCGTCCACGCGTTGGACTGGTCCCTGACGCGCGGGCTGGCCGACACCAAAGGCAAAGTGCGGATCATCGCCGCCGTCCCCTCGCTCGACACCGACGTCTGCGACCGCGAGACGCGGCGCTTCAACCAGGAAGCCGCCGCGCTCGACAAGGACATCGTCATCCAGACCGTCAGTACCGACCTGCCCTACGCGCAGAAGCGCTGGTGCGGCGCCGCCGGCGTGGACCAGGTGATGGTCCTCTCCGACCATCAGAACGCGGAGTTCGGGGAAAAGTACGGCGTATTGATCAAAGAGCGCCGCATCCTGCGCCGCGCCGTCTTCGTGGTGGGCCGCGACGACAAGATCGTCTACGCCGCCTACATGCCCGCGCTCGGCGACGAACCGAATTACGAAGAAGTGATCGAGGCGGCAAAGAAGGCTTTGCAGGCGTAAGCGTGATCGCCGGGCGGATGTCGTCCGCCTGGCAGCGAGATTGTAAGGCGGGATGCCATCCCGCCTTACGGGAGAGCGTGAAATGACCACCATTATCCGTAAATCCGAATCTTTGCTGACCGAGAGGCGGCGCGACCTGGTCCACGCGGTCAGTTGGACGACGCGTTCCAGCGTGTGGAGTCCGCCGACCGACGTCTACGAAACGGACGAAGCCTACGTCGTCCGTGTGGAGGTGGCCGGGATGCGCGAATCCGCGTTCGAGATCACGCTCGAGGGCGAATTCCTCCAGGTCAGCGGCGTCCGTCCCGATGTTTCGGGGCGGCGCGCCTACCAGCAGATGGAGATCCGCTTCGGCCATTTCAGCGCGGCCGTCGGCCTGCCCGAACCGGTGGACGCGGACTCCTCCCGCGCGGAATACGCCGACGGATTCCTCACGATCACTTTGCCGAAGAACAAACCCGTCAGGGTGGAGATAGAAAAATAGAATGTGCGCCGACCGCTGGAACAGCGCCGCCAACGAATTTATAAACTGGATGTGGGAAAACGAATTCCCCGCCGATTCATTTCTGTCCTCGCTTTTTTCGCGCCCGAAGAAAAAAGACGAGACGGACGCGGCCAAACCCGAACCGACGGAGGAGAAACCCAGGTATCCTGACGTCCTGCCCATTCTGCCCCTGCGCGGCGTCGTCGTCTACCCGACCACCGCCGTCCCGTTGACGGTTGGACAGCCGCGCTCCGTCCGTTTGGTGGACGAGGTGACCGCCAGCGAGTCGAAACTGGTGGGACTCGTCGCGGCGCGCGACCCCGAGCTGGAGCAGCCCGCTCCGGGCGACCTCTACCCGATAGGGACCATCGCCACTGTCCACCGCCTTTTGCGCGCCCCCGACGGAACCGTCCGCCTGCTCGTGCAGGGACTGGAGCGCTTCCGCCTCGGCGAGTTCGTACAGGAGGAACCGTATCTCAAAGCGCGCGTCCTCCTCGCTCCCGAAACCGTGGAGAGCGGACTGGAGATCGACGCGCTGGCGCGCAACGCCCGCGACCAGTTCCAGCAGATCGTGGGACTGATCCCGTCCTTCCCCGAGGAATTGGCGCAGTCCATTCTCTCCATCGAAGAGCCGCTGCAGACCGTCTATACCATCGCCAACTTCCAGCGCATTGACCTGACCGACGCGCAGCAACTGCTGGAGATCGACTCCGTCACCGAGAAACTGAAGAAACTCATCGGCCTGCTGGTGCGCGAGGGCGAGGTCTTGAGCATCGGACAGAAAATCCAGAACGAAGCGCGCGGCGAGATCGAGAAGGTGCAGCGCGACTACTTCCTGCGCGAGCAGATGAAGGCCATCCAAAAGGAACTGGGCGAACGCGACGAGCAGACGGTGGAGGCCGAGGAATTCCGCAAGAAAATTGAAGCCGCCAAAATGCCCGAGGAGGCTGACAAACTGGCGCGCCGCGAACTGGAACGGCTGGAACGCCTGCCCACCGCCGCGGCCGAATACGGCGTCATCCGCACGTATCTCGACTGGCTGGTCTCGCTGCCGTGGAGCGTGCAGACGGAGGACAACCTCGACATCGAACACGCCCGCAAGGTCCTCAACGCGGACCACTACGGGCTGGAGGACGTGAAAGACCGCATCCTGGAGTTCCTGGCGATCCGCAAATTGCGCCTCGAGCGCAAGGACGAATTTTCGGAAGAATCGGAGGATCGGATCCGCCGCGAACGCGAGGGCGTGATCCTGTGCTTCGTCGGGCCGCCCGGCGTGGGCAAGACTTCGCTGGGACAGTCCATCGCGCGGGCGCTGGGACGCAGGTTCACGCGCATGTCGCTGGGCGGGATGCGCGACGAGGCCGAGATCCGCGGCCACCGCCGCACCTACATCGGCGCGATGCCCGGACGGATCATCCAGGCCCTGCGCCGCGTCGAAAGCCGCAACCCGGTCTTTATGCTCGACGAGATCGATAAACTGGTCTTCGACTTCCACGGCGATCCCGCCTCGGCCCTGCTCGAAGTTCTGGACCCCGAACAGAACGTGGAATTCCGCGATAATTATCTCGAAGCGCCGATTGACCTGTCGCAGGTCATGTTCATCACCACCGCCAACACGCTGGAGACCGTCCCGGGCCCGCTGCTCGACCGCATGGAGGTCATCGGGCTTTCGGGTTACACCGACCGCGAGAAGATCGCCATCGCGCGCGGCTACCTCATCCCGCGGCAGTTGCGCGAGAACGGACTCCGTCCGAAAGAAGCGGCCTTCACCGACGAAGCCTTGCAGAAGATTATCCGTCAGTACACGCGCGAGTCGGGCGTCCGCAACCTGGAGCGCAAGATCGGCGCGGTCTGCCGCAAAGTGGGGACGCGTATCGCCGAGGGCAAACGCGCCGCCGTCAAAGTGACGCCGAAAGTGGTGGAGGAACTGCTCGAACATCCGATCTTCCTCGGGCAGGAGGAGATTAGTCGCCGCACCTCCGCGCCGGGCGTCGTCCCCGGCCTGGCATGGACCTCCTTCGGCGGCGATATCCTCTACGTGGAAGCCACGCGCATGCCCGGCGGCAAGGGCTTCCAGGTGACCGGCTCGCTCGGCAACGTGATGCAGGAATCGGCGCGGGCGGCCTTCTCCTACGTCCGCTCGCGGGCTGCGGCCCTCAAACTGCCCGGCGACTTCTTCGACAAGAACGATATCCACATGCACGTCCCCGCGGGCGCCACGCCCAAAGACGGTCCCTCCGCGGGCGTGACGATGGCGACCTCGCTCGTCTCGCTCATCTCCGGGCGGAAGGCGCTTCCGCATGTGGGGATGACGGGCGAGATCACGCTCCGGGGCCAGGTGCTGCCCGTTGGCGGGATCAAGGAAAAGGTCCTGGCCGCGCACCGCAACGGCCTGCGGACGGTCATCCTGCCGAAGCGCAACAAGCAAGACCTGGACGACGTCCCCGACGAGGTCAAAAAGGAGATGAAATTCATCTTCGCCGAGACGGTGGACGACGTGCTGAACGCCTCGCTCGAAAAGGCGAAGGCGCCCGCGAAAGCCGCGGCGAAAAAGCCCGCCGCGAAAAAATCCACGAAAGCGAAATCAAAATCGAAGGCCCATGTCAAACGTTCTACTGGCTGAAGACGACGTCACAATGGTGAAACTGCTCGAGACCCTTTTGAAAATGGAAGGGTATCAGGTCTCCGCGCTGGACGCCGACGCCAGCGTTGCCGAGGCGGTTCTCGCCGACCCTCCCGACATCCTGTTGATGGACGTCCACCTGTCCAATAACAACGGCATCGAGGAGCTGAAAAAATTACGCGCCGCGCCCGGCGGGGGAGACGTGCGCGTGCTGATGGTTTCGGGGCTGGACTTTAAAGCCGAGTGCCTCGCGAACGGCGCGGACGGCTTCCTCCAAAAACCGTTCATGCCCGACGACCTGCTGTCTGCCTTGCAAAGCATGAGTTAGCGCGCCTTAAGAATCGGATGACGCTCCGTTTTGGAATTCTCACTGTCTCTGACCGCGCCGCGCGCGGCGAACGCGCCGACCTGAGCGGACCCGCCCTGGCGGATTTCGTCCGCGCCCGCGGCTGGAACGTCTCTCGCGCGGACGTGGTAGCGGACGACCGCGCCCTCATCGCTTCCACGCTGACGGATTGGTGCGCTCGCGGCGACCTCGACATCCTCCTCGCCGCCGGCGGGACGGGCTTCGCCCCGCGCGACGTCACCCCCGAAGCGACCGGCGACGTGATCGAGCGCGAGGCCCCGGGCCTCGCCGAGGCCATCCGCGCTGAATCGTTGAAGGTCACTCCCCACGCCATGCTCTCGCGCGGGCGGGCGGGCATCCGCGGGAAGACTATCATCATCAATTTGCCCGGCAGCCCCAAAGGCGCGGTGGAGAGTCTACAGGCGGTAGCGGAGGCGCTGGAGCACGCGGTTCAGTTGTTGAGGGAGGATGGAAATGCCGAGGCGGGACATACGCGGCAAGAGCAGTAGAGACGCGGGAAAGCCGTCGGGCGAAGTGAGATTCACCACCGGGAACAAGACCCTCCCTACGCGCTACACGTTCACGGGACAATGCAGTTACGTCAGCGATGGCGCCACGGACTTGGGCAACGCGGGGTTGGGGTTGATGTTCTACAATGCTCGCTGGTATGACCCTTATCTTAACCGCTTTACCCAGCCTGATTCCATTTTGCCATCCGCATTCGAAGCTTTCTTGGGCGTAAATTCGCCGGGATGGACTGGTTCGGACTTGGAATGGTTATTTACAACGCCTGATTGGTAAAAGTGTTGAGGGAGCACGTCGAACATGAAAATCCCAAAAGGGTTTCTAGTTTTTTTCTGTATCTTGGGAATTGTGCTCTGTCTTTCCCTATTCCTGTCTGAATTTCTGCGAAGAGACGACTGGAAGAAAGAGACAACTCCATTGTCAAAAGAAACTGTCACAACTTTGTGCAAGAACTTGTTGCTAAACAATCAAGATCCCTTGTGCAACGGTTTCAAAGATGTCTACGCTATCGATTTTGCTGATGTGTTTGAAGACACTTTCCTTCCAGCGACTGGAAACCCTGCAACGTATCAGGATGTGGAAAATAAAATTGGAGATTACAAAGTTGAATGCCAACCAGTTGTGCATTTGCCAGCATCGGGCTACAGTTACTTTAGGTGTTTCTACGATTTGAACGGCGACGGATATTGGAGATACGCTTTCTATTTCTATTATCCTAGCGAAACACTTTTTAGTATTCGCGCTGGCAGCCCAAACGATTAATCTCTCCTCTCGCGCCTTACCAATTCCATACTCTCCTCCTTCGGCGGTGAAAGCGCCTGTTCTGCGCCGAACAGTTCGCGCAGACGTTGTGCGATGGCGAGCCTGGGCAGGGCGCGTACGATGAGACGTATCAATACGACCCCGCTACTGGAAATCTCAAAGCCAAAGGCGATATGACGCTGGATTATCTCGATTCGAACCATGTCCATGCTGTGCCGAATGCCAATGGCAACACCTACTCCTACGATTCCAACGGCAACCAAACCACGCGTCACATCGGGAGCGACATCTTCTATTTGATTTACGACGTAGAGAATCGCCTCGTGGAAGTGAAGAAGAACAACGTCGCCATCTCGCAATTTACGTATGATGGCGACGGGAAGCGTGTCATGTTCGTGATTGGCGGCGAGACCGTCCGCTTCGTGGGCGGCTACTACGAGCGCAAAGGCAGCGAGATCACAAAGTATTACATGGCTGGCGC